>CANQPX010000011.1 GCA_947625915.1 uncultured Clostridia bacterium | reverse complement strand
TAAAGGCATTAGGGGCTTCCGCCGTCTGCGGACGGCGGCGAGGGCTTCGCCCCTCGACCCCACCAGCGCGGCTGCGCTGGACCAGCTTTTCGGGCAAAGTTTTGTTTTTCATTTTTTAGTTTGTCCGCGCCTGTTTTAATTCAGTTGAACTCATGCATAGTCTTTTCCGCAAAACGATGAAGTTCATCTTCGGTGTATATCCTGCTTGAATTGCGCAGCGCAGCACCTTGTACATAATCGGGAAGCGACGCAAAATAAACTTTCGCAGTGTCACTGCCTGCAAGAAGCTTGTCAAGATTTTCAAAGCGTTTCATAAGATAAATTTCCTTTCGGTGTTTTTTATAGTTTTTGTTTGCAAACGAAAAATATTCTTTGAACACCGCCGGAATATACCGCAAAAAAATTTTTCACTTTATTCCATCATGAAACGGCGGACTTCTTCGGCTCTTGCTTTTCCCGCTTCATAACCCTCGCGCCATACTTCACGGAGAGTCTTTTCATCTTTTTCAAAACTGTTAAGCTTATGCTCCGGACGGAAAATTATCGCTTTACCGCGCTTTTCAAGTTCATTGCAGAACTGTATCTGCTTATTGTAAAGCTTGTGACGGGTAAGCAGCAGCATTTCTATCTCGGGGTATTTCCTGTGTACGAGCTGACTGACGGCAATATTTCCTTTCCCGCATTTTTTTACAAAGCCTTCCGGTTGGGTAAGGAGAATGACAGCTTTTGAACAGCCGTCTTTAAGAGCTTGCTTTACAGCTATAGGACAAGCAAGTCCCCCGTCAAAATACGGAACGCCGTTTATCATTATTGCCGGAAAATATCCCGGTATCGCACAGGTCGCACGAAGAAATGTGAAATTCTCATCATCTTCAAGCGCATTAAGGAATTCCGTCTTTCCAGTGACCGCATTAGTAACGCCTACAAGGCATTTGCCGTTATATTTATGGAATTCCTCATAGTCGAAAGGTACAAGTTCTTTCGGGATATCGCCGAAAACAAAATCCAGTCCGAACATACTCCTGCATTTTGCAAAATTCCTTATACCGAGATAACGTTTATCATTCCGGTATTTTTCAAGAATTATTATGTTCCTTTCAAACTGTTTTGAAACGTAGGAAACTCCGTTGGATATCCCCGCCGAAACTCCGACTACATATGGGAATTCGATTTTTTCTTCGATGAAGGCATCCATTATCCCCGCGGAAAATATCCCGCGGAAAGTTCCGCCTTCCAGAACAAGTCCTGTCATAAAGATCATTCCTTTTTTATTTTAATTATTTGCAAAAAAGCGTGTTCGCAGACGTTATGCTCAGCACCAAAAGCTTTGCTGCAAATTATCATATGCAAGTATTGCAAAAAAAATTTTTTTGTGGTATAATGTTTAAAACGCTGCAAGCCCGCTCCGCGGGCTGACGGATCAAAATTAACGAAAGAAAGGTGCTGCGCGTGACAAATAAACTGATAGCTGCTATCCTCGGGATCGGTACGGCAGTATGTACCGCTGCTGTGGATTACGCATATACCGAACAAATCAATTCCGAACGTATAGAGGTAAATATCATGAACCCCGACAAAGAAGAACCGCATAATATCTATTGCGGATTTACCGCCGAAGAACTCGGCAGCGGCTACGATAAACCCGCTTCCGTTCTGGGAAAAGTTATCTTGAATGTTCCCATAATAGATCAGTTTCCCGAACTGCCCGTTGGCTGCGAAGTTACCAGCGCAACTGCCGTTCTGCAATATCTCGGCTTTGAAGTGGACAAGCTGACGCTTACCGACAACTACCTTAAATGGGACGATAACTTTACCTATGACAGCAACATGGTCTCCCACGGTCCCGACCCGAAAAGAGTTTTTGCAGGCGATCCGCATAAATGGGGTTACGGCTGCTATGCGCCTGTAATAATCGACACGCTGAATAAATTTTTTGCTGACAAAGGAGCAGACTACAAAGCGCTCCCCATTGAAGATCTGAACTCCGCCGATATCGAACTTATTATTGATGAAGGCGTTCCCATGATCGTATGGGCAAGCCGCGGAATGAAACAATTCAAATACAACGACCCTCCGCAGTGGATCATAAACGGCACGAACAAAACTTTTACATGGCTGAGCAATTCCCACACATTGGTGCTTTGCGGCTATGACAGCGACAACTTTTACTTTATGGACTGCGACGGCAAGGACAAGATCACTCCTTACCCCAAGGAGATATTCTTAAAGCGTTTCAATGAAAACGGCAGCCAATGCGTTGTTGTCAAGGATTACAGTTCATATGTTCAATAAGCGTAAAGTCTTGCTATAATATACATAAGCGCGATGCACAGCGCGTCAGAAACAAATGCAAATGCAGCAGCCCATACTATGGTAATAACGGGCTGCTCTTTTATTGCCTTAACAAGCGGAGCATTCTCCGAGCGCATACCTTTCATGGGCTTTTTTTGTTTCAGCGCAGCACTTCCGAAGATCGGGACATTCACCGCAGCGTGCAGGATATATGCAATTATGCATATATAAAAACGATCGCTGAACATAAAAACGGAGAAAACATATTCCACCGCCGCAATAAGCAGGATATTCAGCAAAACTGTCCTGCAAAAGCTGAGATCCGAGGCGGTCAGTTTTGTAAAAATGAAAAAAAGCGGAAGCAGCACTACAATGTTCAGCAGTATCAGCTGAACATTGCTGCCTATAGTTCCCGCAAAAAATACCGCGTAAAATACCATGGGGAAAATATTCCACAGTATCGCCCATAAAACCGCAAAGGCTATTGCCGCCAGAGCAGCGGCAAGCCTTTTTTTATCGGTAAAATACATATCTATTTTCTTAAACAATCAGTATCCTCCTACAGAGCATTTCCGTCCGTGAGCGGAAGTTCAGATCTTATCAAAAGCCTGTTTAAGATCGGCGATTATATCATCAATATTTTCCAGACCCACAGAAAAGCGGATAAGTCCGCCGTCGATACCCGCGGCGACAAGCTGTTCATCGGTAAGCTGACGGTGAGTTGCCGAAGCGGGGTGCAGCACGCAGGTGCGTATATCCGCAACGTGTACTTCATTGGACGCAAGTGTAAGACTGTCCATAAATTTAACTGCGGTATCACGTCCGCCTTTTATCGAGAAAGAGATCACTCCGCTTGCGCCCTTGGGAAGATATTTCTGCGCAAGGCTGTAATATTTGCTGCCTTTGAGCGAAGGATAGGAAACGAAATTTGCTTTTCCCGCAGACTCAATGAATTCGGCTGCTTTTATTGCATTTTCGCAGTAACGTTCCATTCTCACCGCAAGAGTTTCCAGACCGAGATTGAGCAGGAAAGAACTGTTCGCCGCAGGATAGCAGCCGAAGTCGCGCATCAGCTGCATTCTTGCTTTTACGATATACGGCGCAAAAGAATACTTTTCCGTATAAACAAGCCCGTGATAGCTTTCATCGGGTTCGGTCATGCAGGGGAATTTTCCGTTTGTCCAGTCAAATTTTCCGCTGTCAACGATAACTCCGCCCACTTGCACCGCGTGACCGTCCATATACTTTGAAGTTGAATGAACAACTATATCCGCTCCCCATTCAAAAGGACGGCAAAGCACAGGCGTTGCAAAAGTGTTGTCAACGATAAGCGGAACGCCGTGAGCATGAGCGGCTTTTGCCCATTTTTCAATATCCAGAACGGTAAGTGCGGGATTTGCGATAGTTTCGCCGAAAACAGCCTTTGTATTCGGTTTGAAAGCGGCGTTGAGTTCTTCTTCGGAAGCGTCAACGTCCGCAAAAATACACTCAATGCCCATTCTTTTAAGCGTAACGGCAAAGAGGTTTATCGTTCCGCCGTAGATAGATGAAGAAGCGATAAAGCTGTCCCCCGCTTCGCAGATATTCAATATTGAAAGCAGCGAAGCCGCTTGACCGCTTGAAGTACACATAGCGGCAGCGCCGCCTTCGAGAGCGGCGATCTTCTTTTCCACAGCGTCTGTAGTGGGATTTGCAAAGCGCGAGTAAATGAGGCTCTTTGTAGGATCGTCAAAAACAGCCGCCACGTCGTCTGTGGAATCGTAGACATAAGTAGTGCTCTGGACTATCGGCACAACTCTCGGCTCGCCGTTTTTGGGGGTATAACCGGAATGGAGACATTTTGTTTCGATCTTTGCATTTTCGTTTAACTGTTTCATTTTAAAAAATTCCCTTCCTATCATAGAAAAATTTTTCCGTACCATTAATACGTTCACACTGCCGGCACAGCCGTTCTTCGTGAAGCTTTTATCATTTTCTTATTGTCATACATTCTCTGATCCGCAAGTTTATAGACATCATTCAGAGTGTTTTCCTCAGGAGACTGTTCATAAAGCGCAAATCCGTGCGCTATGCTGAGTACGAAATCCTTATCGGGAAGTTCATTGTGTGCGGCGATAGCTGCGCTGAATTTTTTTATTCCGCGTTCATATATTTCCGAAACATTATCACCTTTAAGGATAACGACGAATTCATCTCCGCCTATCCTGAAACATTTTCCACCGTAATTTTCAAAAGAACTGCGTATTACGTCCGCACTGCATATTAGCATACTGTCTCCGTGGTCATGACCGAGGTTATCATTGACATATTTAAGATCGTTCACATCGAACATAATGATCCCCAGTTCGCCGGGGCGTTTTTCGCTTTCAAGCTCGGAAAGACATTCTTTGAAAGCTGTGCGGTTGCCTATTCCCGTAAGACCGTCGCTGTAAGCAAGTTTGCTGACGAATTCGGCGCGGACACCTAATTTTACGGCTTTTACGGTATTTTCAAGGCTGGATATGCCGTAGCAGATTATATATATCAGCAATCCTATGCGGACGAACATCGCGCTGTCCGTTGAACCGCCGCGGTAATATCTGATAATGTCTATCACCGCAGCTAATGAAACGCAGACAAATCCGCTTCCCCTGAGTATGCGGTATATCAGCGGAGAAGCATTTTTCCCCGAAACGATTATGTTACGGATATTCACGCTGAACATTATAACCGCGCAAAGTCCGAGGAAAATATGCGTAAGCGTCATTGTATGGTGTATGTCGGTTATTTTAAGGAAGTGCAGTATCCAACAGGTAAGTATCTCCGCTTCGGACGATATGCAGAAAACAGGTGTGAGCCATTTGTGCTTGAAACCGAAAGCCGCGTTAAGGTAAAGCATCATCGGCACGGGTATGAACATCAGTGCCGTACAGGAAACTACCTGCATCATTCTGCTGTCATCAAAGAAGAACTGAACGAGATTTGTTTCCGAAAGGCACCATGCCGATATGCTGAAAGCAAACAGCCCGAGGAAAAAAAGTTCATGGTTCTTATGGGACTGTGCGTTGACGGGGATATCCGCTATCACGAGCAGCAGAGCCGTAAACAGCATAAGTATGCAGGTAACGAAGGAGGTGATCTTTCCGTATATCGTATCCATTATGACGCCGCCCGAATTTCCGATACGGATATTGTCAATGCTCGAACGCGAGCTTTCATAAACTTTTGTCATGCGTATCTCTATGGTTTTGCCGCTGTTTTCTTTCAGCAGCGGTATACAGCTCCATCTTGTGCCGAAAGCGTCGGTATAGAATATGCTTTCGGGGACGTGCGGATCATAGACTTTTTCGCCGTCAACATATACGGAAAAGAATATATTTTTGCTTCTGAAAAACAAGCTGCTGCCCTCGGGCAAATTTTCCGGCAATGTATTGTAAAGGGAAAATTCCTCATATGGAGCATAGTCGAGTTTTTGCAGAGCGGAAATATCCGCTTCGGTGCCGTCGGCAGTTATCCAGCCGTACTCATAATCCTGAGAACCGCTGTACAGATCGTCTTTCATTGACGGCTGACCGCATCTTGCGGCAAGGTAAATTATCACGCCCACGAACATAAGTAAAAGTGCAATATATAAAAAAATTATTATATTTTTTAAGATATTGTTTTTATTTATTTTGTTTTTCATGTACAAGTTCCACGCCCTTCGTGAAAAGGATTATATATAGTAAATAATACCACATTACCGCAGATTTGTCAAGACATTGCGTGCAGTTATTTCTTCGATATATGTTATTCAAATTTTTCTGTTGACATTTTTTAAACAATGTGTTATAATGTAAAGAAAAAGCACATGGGGGAATTAAAAATGTCTGATGAACTTACTTTTACTCAGACTGAGATCCTGCTCGCATTCAACGATACGCCGGATCGCAAGTCAATGAATTACCTTTTAGCCGAACATGACGGGAAATTTATTTACGACGCCTGCATGGATCTTAAAAACAGGGGGTATTTTATCGATAACATCGAATTTCTTTTCAGCATGAAAGGAAATTTCCGCGCAGATGTTGTTGTACATGAATACGGTTCACTTCCCGCAAGTATGTGTAACGTCCTTTCCGAAAAAGGAATGAACGCTATCCGCGAATACATATGAAGCAGTATTTTTGATCTGATATCAAGCAGTAAAGAGCGGCAGATGCTCCGTTACGGAACGTCTGCCGCTTTTTATAGTTTTCACGGCATTTTAATTTAATAAAAATTTTATCAAAAGTCATTATTTAGTAAGAAAAATATGTTATAATATACAAATCAGTATTAATGGAAATGGGGTCGTTTAAATTGTCACATTGGATAGAAAAAACAAGCATCTACCACATATACCCTCTCGGTTTCTGCGGCTGCGAAAAATTCCGCTCCGAAGCCAAAGATCTTGAAAAAGGACGTATCCTTAAAGTTATCGACTGGATACCTCACCTTAAAGAATTAAATATGAACGCTGTTTATTTCGGTCCCGTATTTGAGTCTTTTGAACACGGCTACGATACCACCGATTATTATACCATCGACAAGCGTCTCGGTACAAATGATGAGTTCGCTCATGTCTGCGATGAACTCCATAAAAACGGCATACGCGTTATACTCGACGGCGTTTTCAACCATGTGGGCAGAGATCATTTCGCTTTCAAAGACTTACAGCAGAACGGTCAGGGTTCGCGTTGCAAAGACTGGTTCGCAGGCGTAAATTTCGGCGGCAGATCACCTTACGGCGACAACTTTTCCTACGAAGGCTGGAACGGTCACTATAACCTTGTAAAACTCAACCTCTGGAACAACGAAGTCGTTGAACACCTTTTCGGCGCGGTAAAAATGTGGATAGAAAAGTTCGGCATTGACGGCATACGCTTTGATGCCGCAGATTGCCTTACCGATGATTTTATCAAGAGGATACACAATTTTACGCGTGAACTCCGTCCCGATTTCTGGCTCATGGGCGAAATTATCCACGGTCAGTACAATCGTTGGGCAAACGGAGATATGTTCGACTGTGTTACAAATTACCAGTGCTACAAGGGAATTTACTCCTCACATAACGACAGGAATTATTTTGAGATCGCGCACTCCATAGAGTACCAGATGGGTCAGTACGGCAATATTTATATGTACAACTTCCTTGATAACCATGATGTTGCGCGCCTTATGTCCGTTCTGAAAAACCCCGCTCATGCTCAGTGCTGCTATACGATGATGTACGGAATGTACGGCGTTCCGTCAATATATTACGGAAGTGAGTTCGGCATTTACGGTGCAAAAGGTCAGGGAGCAGACGCTGACAGAGCAATACGCCCTTGCCTTGAACTCAACAACATTCCCGACAGGAACGATGAACTTCTGAAACATATTTCAAAACTTGGTGCAGTAAGAATGTCGCTTCCTGCGATACAGTCGGGTTCCTATGCAAAAATGGATCTGAAAAACCAGACTTTCCTTTTCAAGCGCGAACTTAACGGAGATATTGCATATATTGCTCTTAACATAAGCGACGGCGACTATACATTCAGGTTCAACACGCCGTACGGAAGTCTTACCGATCTTCTCAGCGGACAGAAGTTCGGCGGCGGGAATGCTGAGATCACCGTTCCGCAGAACAAGTCAATGATACTTGTTAACAGCGATACTGCTCCGAAGCTTGAAAATATTTCCGAGGAAATGATCGTTCCCGAAACTCCAAAAGCCGAGGAAACTCCTGCTCCTGTTCCCGCAGCAGAGCCTGTTCCGCAGCCGGAACAGTCCGAACCGAAAAATAACGGTACCCGCGGACTTGGCGTTCCGGAAGGACGGAAGATCGTTATCGGGGGACATTACAAGCATTTCAAAGGCGGAGATTATGTAGTTCTGAATGTTGCAAAAGATCACGAGACTTGCGAGGAGCAAGCGGTATATATGCAGATCTATGACAAGCCGACTGTCTGGGTACGTCCGCTGAAGATGTTTCTTGAAGATGTTGACGATCACGGAAATGTAAAGCCGAGATTTGAATATATTCCCGAATGAGCAAAAAGCGAAATGCCAAAAAATCGGCATTTCGCTTTCTTTTTTATGTTTAATACGGGAAATTTTAAAAACTGAACCTTCCGATAAGATCTTTAAGCACACTTGACTGACCCGAAAGCTCCTCCGCAGCAGCCGCACATTCCTCCGCTGTGGCGGAATTGGACTGCACTATGTCGGATATGCGCACAATGTCAGCATTGATCTTTTCGGTCTTTTCAAGCTGTATATTGTTGGATTCGGAAATATTCTCGATGATGTTCCTTACCGACTCAGTGTGTTCATCAAGCTGCTTCATGGCGGACGCTGTATCTTCCATTATAGACGCACCGTTGTTTACGGCGTTTATGGATTCCTCGATAAGCACCGCCGTATCTTTCACGGCTTCGGAAGATTTTGCGGCAAGATTTCTTACCTCGTCCGCAACGACTGCAAATCCTTTTCCCGCTTCGCCTGCCCTTGCAGCTTCAACAGCCGCGTTCAGCGCAAGTATATTCGTCTGGAACGCTATATCCTCAATGGTTTTCATGATATTTCCTATCTGACCGGAAGACCTGTTGATGTTGTTCATCGCTTCGGTAAGATTGGACATCTTTCCGTCGACCGTATTTACATAATCGGACGTCTGGGAAATAAGTTCGCTTGCTCTCATGCAGCTGTCGGCATTTGATCTGTTCCTTTCGTTTATTTCGCCTATGCTGTTGACAACTTCATCAATTGAAGCCGATTGATCTATTGTACCTTCGGAAAGCATCTGTGCAGCCGCAGCTACCTGATCCGAACCCGCGTTTACCTGCTCCGAGGAAACATATATATTGCTTATTACCTGTACAAGGTTTTCTTTTATCGTTCTAAGATCCCTGTGCAGCACTTCAAGATCGCCGATATAAAGACCTTTATTAAGGTCAACATCAACAGTGAGATTTTCGTTTGCCATTTCACCGAGGATCCTTCCGATGTCATTGACGGAGTTTTTGATGTTGCTGCTGAGTCTTTCAGCCGACTTGGCAATACTTCCGATCTCATCGCTGCGTGAAGTGTACCTGCTGATGTCATGAGCCGCGTCAAGGCGCAGATCTCCAATGGAAACGATGGAGTTCTCGATATTTTTGATAGGTCTTACCGCCGCGTTTATAAGCAAGTAGACCAGTGCCGCAAGCACTATCGCGCTGATAAGGCAGATAACAACGAGCATTATACTTAGCCTTGTAGCGGAAGCATACACTTCTGCTCTTGTATCGGAAACGATAAATACCCAGCCGTAACTGCTTATGCTGTTATAAGCGGCAATATATGACGTGCCGTCCTGTTCATATGCGATACTGTCGCATATGCCGCTGTCTTTTCCTTTTACATTTTCTATGATATTTTTAACAAACTCCTCATCGGCAACTGTTGCGATCTTCTCCGTATCGGGGTGGAATATGTATTCTCCGGTTTCGGTATTTACAAGGTAATATTCCGCGCTCGGGATACCGTTGAGCGGAAGTTCGTTAAGTTTGTCAACAAGACCTTTTGTAAAGATACCTATTCCGCCAAGTCCTATCGGATCGCCGTTCTCATCTTTGACGGCTTTATACATGGATACTATCTGTTCGCCGCTGGCGGGGGAAATGATTATTCCCGTATTATACACGCCGTTTGCCGCGAGCATAGCTCCATGGAGCGCATTTCTGCTGCTCTCGTCCTTACGGGTTATCATTCCGATAGAACCGGAGTTCGTATGTGTAAGAACAAGTGTATCCCAACTGCTTGCGTAGATACCTTCAAGGTTTGTGAGATCCGCGCCGAAATTTTCGGTATAAGCCTGTGCCGCAGCTGATTTTTCGGGATCGGACTGATCTTTCAGCATATCGTATATCTGGTCGGCTTTCAGGTAAGCTGTAAGGCTGTCCTCTGCCGAACGGACATAATTCATTATGATCTCCGAGCGGTCAAGGGCAGCGTTTTTCATGCTGTTGACAGCGTTGTCCTTAGCCGAGCCCGACACCGAGCCGTTTATCAGCAGGAAGAGTATAAGAAATACTACCGCCTGTATCACCAGTACCATAAGCGAGATATGCAGACCTACTTTACAGACTTTGTTTTTTTCATTCATAAGCGCAACTCCTTGTAAATATAATGGCAAATATCTTGTCATCTATCGGGCTGATGTATAAAATATAGATAAATTATACCATATTGCACAAAATAAATCAATAGGAAAATAAAAATTTTATTAAAAAAATGCAAAAAAATTTTACAGTCCTTTCCCCGCCCTGCGGAACAAAGCGTTTTTTTGAGGAAAAAGTCTTGACGAACATTCGTTTTTGTGTTATAATGTTCTTTAATGACTGAAAGGAATGTTTTTATAATGAATAAAAAAGAAATTGCAGAGATAAAAAAGAATTTTACCGACTCAAGCGGCTTTTTCACACTGGAACACGTTATCTCGGTATACGTCGATCCGCAGAAAAATATCCGCTGCAGCGAAAATAAACTGTATTCTCTTATCCCCGAGGACGAGGGCGCGGTAATGTTGGAGTCACTGAAAAAAGTTCTCAGCGGCAGCGTCGGGAAAAACCTCATGGAATACGGTTTTCCCAACAGTGAATACGGCGAGAACGGCGCGCAGAGCGTTCTTTACTCCGCTCTTAAAGGAAAACTCACCGATGAAGCCGCCAACGCCATGCTCCTCGAACGCATCATAAACAACATGGAATACGAAAAAGCATATGCGGTGATGATCGGCTATTGCTCCTACAGCATAGCTTCCAAAGACAAAAACGATGATACATATGACGAAGCGGACTATGAATACAATTTCATCGTTACCGCCATATGCCCCGTCGATACGGGAAACGACGGACTCATGTTCGACAGCGAAAATAACGCTATCGTCAAAAAAATGAACAACGAACTCATCATCAGCCGCAAACCTACCGATGGTTTCCTTTATCCCGTTTTCAGCGACAGAAGTCCCGATGTGAACAATGTGATGTATTACACCGCCACTCCGAAAAAACCAAATATTTCCGTGGTAGAAAATGTTCTCGGCTGTGAATTCACCATGTCATGCCAGAACGAAAGGGAAACTTTCCAACAAGTGCTTACCGATGTGGTAGCGGACGAACTGAGTTACACGGTAATCACTCAGGTAAACGAAGCGATACGCGATATCGTCATAAGATCAAAGGACGAAACGGAACTTCCGCTTATCGACGACAACAAGCTCCACGGCATACTTTTTGACGCGGGAGTAAGCAGTGAAAAGCTTGACGCACTTCCCGCGGTATTCAAAGAAAAAGTCGGCAGTGCTGACGGGCTTACCGCCGAAAATCTCATTGTCAGCAAAACCGTTCTTGCCACGCCCGAGATCACCGTCAACATAAGCCGTGATGCAACCGACAAAGTTCGTACAAGCGTTATAAACGGCAGACGGTGTCTTATAATAGATCTCGATGATCCGAGCATTTCAATAAACGGTCTTACAACAAGCGTTCAGTAATTTTTAAATAAATAAGGCGCAGGATACTCTCCTGCGCCTGTATAGTTTGTTGTCAAACAACGGATTTTCTTAGAAAAACAAATTGCTCTGTATTGCAAAACAGCTCACCGGGCTGTTTTGCAAGGCATAAATTAAAATAGCCGTTAATGCCAAGGGGGAAGCCCTCTATCGCAGGGCTTCCCCCTCTTGCTGTCTACGACAGCAATTCACCCCCTGCGGAGCTCCTAAAGGCATTAGGGGATTTCGCCATCTGCGGATGGCGACAAGGGGTTTCACCCCTTGACCCCACCAGCGCGGCTGCGCTGGATCAGCTTTTCAATTTTGCGCTGCGCGCAAAATTGTTAAAAACTTTTTCAACAGACTGAAGCGCAGGATACTCTCCTGCGCCTTATCTTATTCCGTTTCAGCCGCTCCCGAATAAAGAGCCGCTTCAAGTCCTCCCATATGCGGGGCAAATATATCTATAGCCCTGCAATTGTTCTTTATAACTACGTTGCGGCAGTTACCGCCGTATTCTCCGTCAAGCGTCCACGGAAGATCGTTATCCGAATGGAACTCCGCCTGTTTCGTTTTGAACGAAACAAAATATTTTGAATCTATCTCTCGTCTCAGAAACGCATTTATCGTCTGCTGAAATTCGGATAAGTTCTTCGGAGTCTTTATAAGCACGACTTCAAACACCCCGTCGTCAAGCTTTACTTCCGTTCCGCTCAAACCCTTGAACCCGCCTACCGAAGTGGAATTCGATGCCATTCCGAAAATGAAATCGTCCTCGATGACTTCATCTCCGTTCACAACTTTTACATGGTAGGATCTTGCAGTATTAAGGTGCTTCATGCCTTCCATTATGTATGCAAGGCTGCCGAACATATTCTTCATCTGTTGAGGAGTTTCATAGCTTACATCGGTAAACGCGCCGAAAGCGGCTATGTATGTGAAGCTTTCCTCATTGAACGAGCCGATATCCACGCTGACAGGTTCGCCTTTTACTATTACCGAAGCTGCTGACGGCATATCTTTCGGGATACCTATGCTCGAAGCAAAATCATTCATTGTTCCCGACGGGATATATCCTATGGGAACACGTTTTTCGGCTTTCATAAGTGCCTTTATCGTCTCATTGAGAGTGCCGTCTCCGCCGCTGCATACCACCGTATCGAAATCTCCGCAGCGGGAATATATCTTCTCATATGCATCGTTTCTTGCCTGAGTCGGGTATGCGGTAACTTCGTAGCCGTCTTTTGTAAAAATGTCTATTATTTCCAACAGGTGCTGACGGATAAGTCCTTTTCCAGAATGAGGATTAAAAACAAACAACATTTTTTTCATATCCAATACTACCTTTCGGAAACAGCTGCCTTTAGTTCCTCTGTTTTGTCCGTGCGCTCCCATGCAACGCCCAGATCCTCACGTCCCATATGACCGTATGCCGCAAGCTGACGGTACTGGGGTTTGCGAAGTTCGAGATCTCTTATTATTGCCGCAGGTCGGAAGTCAAACACTTTTTCCAGTGCCGCAGCGATCTTTTCGTCACTGACCTTGCCTGTGCCGAAAGTGTCCGCCATTATCGAAACGGGGTGTGCAACGCCTATCGCATAAGCGAGCTGTACTTCGCATTTATCCGCAAGTCCTGCCGCAACAACGTTCTTTGCCGCATATCTTGCCGCATAAGCCGCGCTCCTGTCGACTTTCGTGGGATCTTTTCCGCTGAATGCACCGCCGCCGTGGCGCGCATATCCTCCGTATGTATCAACGATTATCTTCCGTCCCGTAAGACCGCTGTCTCCCTGAGGACCGCCGATAACAAATCTTCCCGTAGGATTAACGAAATATTTTGTATCTATAAGAAGTTCCGCGGGAACTATGGGCTTTATTACCTTTTCGATAATATCCGCTCTTATTTTTTCAAGGGGAACTTCCGCAGCGTGCTGAGAAGAAACAACTATCGTATCGACTCTTATCGGCTTTCCGTTTTCGTATTCAACGGTGACCTGAGTTTTCCCGTCCGGACGGAGATAAGGAAGAACTCCCGTTTTTCTTACTTCGGTAAGTTTTTTCGCAAGCTTATGCGCAAGTGATATAGGCAGCGGCATAAGTTCCGGGGTCTCATTGCAGGCGAAGCCGAACATCATTCCCTGATCGCCTGCTCCGGTGGAACTGTCGTCCTCGCCGTTTTTATGTTCCAGAGCGTCGTCAACGCCCATGGCGATATCGGAGGACTGCTCATCAATGGACTGGAGCACCGAACAGGTGTGACCGTCAAAGCCGTATTTTGCTCTGTCGTAACCGATATCTATGACGACCTGTCTCACTATTTTGGGGATATCCACATAGCATTTTGTGGATATTTCTCCCATACACATAACAACGCCTGTTGTTGTTACCGTTTCGCAGGCAACACGGCCCTCGGGATCCTGAGCAAGTATCGCGTCAAGTATCGCGTCCGACACCTGATCGCATATCTTATCGGGATGACCTTCCGTAACGGATTCGGAAGTAAAAAGCATTTTAGACATGATTATCACCTTTCCTTTTATTCAAAGCCTTGCCGAGAAGGTAGGAACAGCATAAAAAAACAGCACAGGATATTTATTATCCGGAGCTGCAAGATCTCATCTGAAAAATCCTCATCTTTCGGATAAAATCCGCAGGATTTAGCACCTTTTCTGACACATGGTAAAATGCCATCAGGTTGCCGGGCTTCACAGGACCAGTTCCTCCGCCGCTCTTGATAAGGTATTTGATTATTGACAAAGAAAGTATACCACTTTTGCGTCTGTTTGTCAATAGGCGTAACAGTGTCAGAAGGCAAAATAGAATGATTTTCCGGTTAATTTTTTATGAACATTTAACACGTTCACAAAATGTATGCGGCGCACAGGACGAAGGCTTTCCGAAAAGCGGATTTTCCGAAAGATAATGCGGATAATATTTTTGTTTTTTTGCGGAAAGGAGCATGGTGATGAAAAAAATCGTCTTTTTCATTTGTATTATATATGGAACGGCAGCGGCATATCTTGCTTCGCTTTTTTATGCGGAAAGTCTTGCGTATATCCCGCCGAAAGCGCAGAAAGCGGATATTTCGCAGATAGCGGGAAAGGATCCCGCTTCGCTGACGGAAAAGGACTACGAATTCATCTTTTCACAGACAGGGCTCGGAAAAGCCGCAGTAAATTCCCTTAAAGACCTCGGCGAACTCATTTCCTATCAGGAAAGCTACTTTACGGCGGCTGAATTTGATTGTAAAGCCAACTCCCCCGTTTCCTGCGAAGAAAGGATAACGGGAAAGCCGATAAAGCTTGCACCCCTTGAAAACGGCGATATACTCGTTACCAACTGTTCACATGTACTCAGCTGGCGAAACGGTCATGCGGCGATAGTTGCCGACGCGGAAAAAGGCGTTACTGTCGAAGCGGTGGTAATAGGAAAAAATTCTAAAACGCAGGATATTTCCAAATGGACAAAATATCCCAATCTCACCGTTCTCAGACTGAAAGGAGTTTCAGCCGAAAACAGAGCAAAGATCGCCATGTTTGCCGCCAAAAATCTGAACAATGTTCCGTATAACGTTTTTATCGGTCTTTATCCGCAAAAATACTGCGTTCCCGATAAAATATCCGGAACGCAGTGCGCTCATCTCATATGGCTTTCCTACGCGGCTTTCGGCTTCGATATAGATTCCGACCGCGGTCTTATCGTCACTCCGGAAGATATCCGCGGCAGCGATCTTTTTGAAGTCGTTCAGACATACGGCAGAGGCTGAACGGGTCATATTACCTCGCTGCCGTTTATCCTCAGCCTGAACTTTATGCCGAGGAATTCGGCAGCGCGTTTGCACAAAAGCATTCTCTGCAAAAATATCTCAAAATATTCCATTACCGATGAGATACTGTTGTCTATGGAAAGATCGAGTATAAGCTCAGTCTTGTCTGCGCTGAAAATAAGATCCGACTTTTCCACCGCATAATTTACCCTGTCGTGTATGTCGAAGCTCCGCATATCGGCGTTCCTCACTCTGCTTCGGCGAACATCGGTCTTGTCGCCTATTATAAGCGCCGCGCTTATGGGATTGAGCGGCTGCGCTGTGGATTCATCATGATTTCCTATGGCGGATATCACCGCGCAGATCTCCTCTGCGGGCATATTGAGGTTGTCAAGGAGCCTGAACGCCATTACTGCGCCGCTCTGGGCATGGTCTATGCGGTTGACGACATTCCCGATATCATGGAGATATGCGGCGATCATGCCGAGTTCCACTGTTCTTTCATCATAGCCGAGCGCAGAAAGGATCATTTCCACCGTTGAAGCGACCTTTTCAACATGGGCAAAGGAATGTTCCGTATAACCCTGTGCTTCCACAGCCGCATCGGCATTCTTTATATATGTGTGTATATCAGGATTTTGTTTTATATATTTGTAAGTTACGGTACTGCTCATAACTTCCCTCCGTATCTGTAATTCAAAACAAGCGGCATATCCGCGCCTTGTTCCAATTATAACATAATATGCAAAAACCGTCAATTGTGACGTTTTGCTGAAAAATGACAAAAAATCTTTGACAAATGAATGATTTTGTGTTATAATGATGATGGATCGTTGTTTGTATATATACAACGTACCGGAAAGGTGGCTGCGCCTTGTTAAAGATCCTGTCAGAAAATATTAAGCTGATACTTATCGGCATGATCGCCGTTCTTATGATAATTTCCGCCGCAATAGTCATAAGCCTTTACTTCGGCGGCGATGTCATGAGACGCCCTTCCATTGTCGATATAAGCGGCAGCGCTCATGTCATAAGAGACGGCAAACAGTTCAATGCCGACAAAAATATCAAGATCCACAGCGGCGACCTTATCTCCACCGACTCAAACGGCTCTTTGAGGATAAGCATCGACGGGGATAAGTATATATTTGCCGAACCGAACACCGTTCTATACATATATTTTACCGATGTTGCCTTCAAAGGCGATATATCCGTCAATCTCAGCAAAGGTGCCGTTATTTGCCAGCTGAACAATAAGCTGAAAAAAAATTCCACCTTTATGCTGAAAACTCCCAACGGTACCGTTGACGTGAAAGGTACCGTGTTCAGGACGGCTTTCGACCTGCTGGGGGATTATATGGGCTACAGCAACGTTATGATAACCGAAGTCCAGAACTTCGACGGAGATATCTCCCTGCAGCTCTATGATAAAGAGCAGCAGCCCTTCGACCTGCCTATGGTACTGGTGGAACGTACCTGCGCACAAATGCTCACAGGCGACGATATATGCAGATACGGTTACCTCAACTATGATATCGACCTGCGCTCACTGAACGAAAATACTTTGAAAGAAGTTCTCCGCGCTTCAAATGAAAAAGGCATCGCCTATTCCACGGACGAAGTGAACGCCGCTTTCATTTCAGTCCAGAATATAAACAGAATGAAAGAAACTTCGGTATATTCCGATACCGAAACTACAGCGGAAACTTCGGTAACGGAAATTTCCGAAACAGATGAAGAAACAACAAACGATACCGCCGGAACTTTCACTTCCGTTCCCACGGAAACAACTTCTTCAAGCTATTCCGGCACTACCCTCGAAACTCATGTTTATACCACAAATTCGGGCGTAAAATGGTGGGAGATCACAGGGATCGCCGATACCGGAGAAAATGCAGACGACGGCGACAACGGCGGATATGACGAGTTCCTGAACTTTTTTGGAGAAAACGGCACAACAGTAACGGCGGGAACTTCCGCCGAGCCGTAAACATAAACATAAAATTGAAAGGAGTCGGATCACTCTGCGATCCTGTTAACTATGAAGGAATTCTTAAAAAATTTCAAAATACCCCTTATCCTCGGATCAATTGCGCTGATAGTCGTTATTGCAACTGTCATCATAGTCACGGGAGGGATATCTTCGGACGCGGGACTTTACATAACTTCCGCATCGGGAAGCGTCAGCGTTACAAATTCCGAAAAGAACGAAAATGCCGTAAACGGTATCTTCCTCGAACAGGGAGACGTTGTCACCGTCGGCGAAGGCTCTTCATGCAGCATTACATATAAGAGCAAAAAAAATTCCGATGATAACTGCATTATCCTCGGCGAAAACACACAAGCTGTCATATCCGACGATCTCAACGGCAAAAATGACGGCGAGATCTTCATAAGAAACGGAACGGCAATATGCAATTTTTCACAGGAAGATAAGGCTGCCATACTTATAAGGACTGCCGATTCCACTGTTACAGTGAAAAACAGCACGGCAAAGATCTCATATTACACAAATGAATTTTTCTCTTACACAGACATATACACTTTCATGGGAAACAATACCATACAGCTTTACGACTCACTCGGCAATACCGTGAATTCTCCCGAAATACAGATAGAAAAACGCTGGGGACGCATCGTTTCCGAGGATATGCCTTCCTTTGAGTCCCTCAATCTTGAATTCGACATAAACGAACTTACGGCGTTCGATCTTAAAAACCTTATTACGATCGCAAAATTAAAAGAAAATTTCCCCTATACCGTTGAAGAACTGCAAGCTGCTCTCGATGCCAAAGGCGAAGATCCTTACGCAACTATCCCGCCCATATCGGGAGATGAGACCCTTCCTGCGGACAGTTCAGATACGATACAGACAGCAGCGCCTTTCACGGAAAGCACGGCTTCACCCGATACCGTGACCACTCTTCCCGGAAACGTTACGACTGCTCCTCATGTTATCACTCCTTCGGCTACTACCGCGCCTCCTCAGACAAATAAGCCGCAGACGACTGCATCATCTTCTTCCGCTCCCGCACCGCAGACCGACTCCGGATCGAATGACGTACAGATGCATACCGTTATAATCGTTATTGACGGAGAAGAGACTATCCAGAGCGTTCAGCACGGAAAAGACGCGGTAAAACCTGCCGATCCTGTAATAGAAGGAATGACATTCGTCGGTTGGAGCGGTTCATTTGAAAATGTTACCGAGGATAGAACCATAACGGCTGTATTCAACGAACCGATCGTTCCCGATACATCATATTCTCCCAATGATTTCCATATAGTAACGGTAGTTATCGGAGATAAAACTTCCACTATCACCGTTCCCGACGGTCAGTCGGCAAATCTCCCCACTTCCGTGGAAGTCGAAGGATATGTTTTCAAAGGCTGGGATAAGGATTTCACGAATATAACTTCGGATATCACCATTACGGCTATACTTGAACCTGTCAATATGCATACGGTGACATTTGTAGTCGAGGACAACAGTTTTCAGGTGAAAGTAGCTCACGGCGATATGGCGCTGCCAACATATATACCCACCGTTGACAGTCAGGGCAACCGTTTCACAGGCTGGGACAAGTCCCTCGGCAACATAACTTCCGATACAACTATCACAGCTACTTTTGAAGATGAAAATTATCACAATGTAACATTCATCATTGACGGTCAGTTCTATAATATCAAGGTGCGCCACGGCGAAAGAGCCGAGCCGCCTTTCCAGCCTTCAACAAGTTCGGCGGGAGCGGTATTTTTATTCTGGGATCACAGTCTTGACAACATTACGGAAGATACTGTTATCACAGCATTATACGGATAAATTTTCCCTCAAAACAAACAGATCCTGTTCGGATATATATGGATATCCGAACAGGATATTTTTTTGCCGATCACGGCTCGCGATATTTTTCCAAAAAAAATTATAATTAAAAGAATAAATTCACCAAAGCTGTCAAAACTATGTTCGAGGTGAATTTTATGAGTAATTCCAAATTCAGGATCGGCAATCTTTCAGGAAAAGGTCTTTTGATCGCCGCAGGCATATGCGTTGCCGCGGTAGGTGCAGCGGGATATTATTCCTATACCACGATCTCGGACAAGCTGAATACAGAGCTTATCGGGAACAACAGCGGTACATTATCCGCAGACGCGGACGAAGAAAATGTAAAGGACGCTCCCGTTGACATCGGTCAAACAAATGTTGCCAAAACGGAAACGACTGCCGTTACCGAAAAGACAGAAGTTCCCAAAATGTCCGCAGCTGTCACGACTCAACTCCCGAAAGAAAGCGAAACGGAAAAGCCCGAGTCCGAAGCTGCTCCGCCCGCAATGGTAAGACCCCTTAACGGAGAAGTCATAAACATTTTTTCTGACGGCGAACTTGTCAGATCAAAGACCCTTAATGTCTGGAAGACCCATGACGGCGTTGATATTGCCGGCGAAGAAGGTGAAAAAGTCAAGAGCATGACAAGCGGAACGGTCAAAAACGTTTGCGAAGATCAGATGATGGGCGTATGCGTTGTAATTGACCACGGCAGCGGGCTTGAAGGCTGGTACTGCGGTCTTGGGAAAGATGTTCCGGTCGCCGAAGGACAAAAAGTTTCCGCGGGAACGATAATCGGCACTGTAGGGAACACCGCCGAAAGTGAGATCGGTGAAGTATCGCACGTTCATTTCGGCGTAAAAAAGAATGACAAATGGATAGATCCCATTGCGCTCATTTCGGGCGAGGGAAGCTGAAAAAGTTTTTAACAATTTTGCGCGCAGCGCAAAATTGAAAAGCTGGTCCAGCGCAGCCGCGCTGGTGGGGTCTGAGGGAAAAACGAATGCTTCGCATTCGTCTAAGCCCCTTGTCGCGCAAACGAACGCAGTTCGTTTTTCGCAGTAGCGCGAAATCCCCCATACGAAGGCGCCTCTGCAAAGGGGTGAATTGCCGCGTAAGCGGCAAGAGGGGAACGCTCTGCAAGAGAGAGCGTTCCCCTTGGCATTAACGGATATTATAATTTATGCCTTGCAAAACAGCCCGGTGAGCTGTTTTGCAATACAGAGCAATTTGTTTTTCTAAAAAATATTCCGTTGTTTGTCAAAAACTATAATTATGCTTTATCGACAAACTGAAAAACGGGGCTTAAAAAGCCCCGTTTTTTATTGCTTCTCACAGCTTAGAACAAGTTCGCTGCCGTCATAGTCAACTTTAAGCACCGAATACGGTTCCGCACTGTCGGAAATTATCTTCCGCGCGATCATGGTCTCAAGCCTGCGCTGTATGAAACGCTTCAAAGGTCTTGCTCCGTAAACAGGATCGTAACCTTCCTTGACGATGTAGTCCTTTGCCGCATCGGTAACGAACACATCAAGCTGCTTGCTCTTTAAACGGTTCCTGAGATCATTCAGCATAAGATCTATTATCGGGTAGATCTCTTTCTTTGTAAGCGGCTTGTAGAACACTATCTCGTCCAATCGGTTCAGGAATTCGGGTCGGAAATGTCCTTTAAGGACTTTGTTGACCTGCTCCCGTGCTTCATCGGATATCACACCGTTTTCGTCTATGCCGTCAAGAATGTAGTCGGAGCCAAGGTTTGAAGTCAAGATAATAATGGTGTTCTTGAAATCTACCGTTCTGCCCTGCGAATCGGTAACACGTCCGTCGTCAAGGATCTGCAGAAGAATGTTGAAAACATCGGGGTGCGCTTTTTCTACTTCGTCAAAAAGGATCACGGCATACGGCTTGCGGCGTACCGCTTCGGTAAGCTGTCCGCCCTCCTCGTAGCCTACATATCCCGGAGGTGCGCCTATAAGACGGCTGACGCTGTGTTTCTCCATATATTCGGTCATATCTATGCGGACAATGTTGTGTTCATCGTCAAAAAGCGACTGTGCAAGAGCCTTTGCAAGCTCTGTTTTTCCCACGCCTGTAGGTCCCATGAACAGAAAAGAACCTATAGGACGGTTGGGATCTTGTATCCCCGCGCGGGAACGGAGTATCACTTCGCTGACTTTTTGAACGGCTTCGTCCTGACCGATAACGCGCTGATGAAGGATATTTTCCAGATTGAGCAGTTTTTCCCGTTCGCCCTCCATAAGCTTTGAAACGGGTATGCCCGTCCATCTGCCTACGATCCTTGCGATCTCCTCATCGGTAACTTTGTCGCGGAGCAGATTATCGGCTTTTTCTTTCTGCTTTTCGGCAGCGTCCTCGGCTTCTTCAAGTTCTTTTTTAAGGGTGGGAAGTTTTCCGTATTTGAGTTCGGCAGCTTTGTTAAGGTCGTAGGAACGTTCCGCTTCGGCAATATCAGCATTTGTCTTTTCAATATCCTCACGGAGTTTCTGTAAGCGGGAAATGGTGACTTTCTCATTTTCCCAGCGGGCTTTCATGCCGTCAAATTCCGCGCGCATTTCCGCAAGTTCCTTCTGTACTTCCGCAAGTTCTTCGGCTGCAAGCTTTCCTTCTTCTTTTTTCAGAGCTGTTTCGGCGATCTCCTGCTGCATTATCTTTCTGGCAAGATCGTCCATTTCCGCAGGCATGGAATCCATTTCCGTGCGGATAAGTGCGCAGGCTTCGTCCACAAGATCTATAGCCTTATCGGGAAGGAACCTGTCGGAAATATATCTGTTTGAAAGGACTGCCGCAGTGATAAGCGCAGAATCCTGTATCTTTACGCCGTGGAAAACTTCGTAACGTTCTTTCAGCCCGCGAAGGATCGAAATAGTATCCTCAACGGTAGGTTCGTCCGCCATAACGGGTTGGAAACGTCTTTCAAGAGCGGGATCTTTTTCAATGTATTTGCGGTACTCATTTAGGGTCGTTGCACCGATGCAGTGGAGTTCGCCGCGGGCAAGCATAGGTTTCAGCAGATTTCCCGCGTCCATTGCGCCGTCGGTCTTTCCCGCGCCCACAATGGTGTGAAGTTCGTCAATGAACAGGATCATCCGTCCGTCCGACTTCTTTACTTCGTTGAGAACGGCTTTAAGACGTTCCTCGAACTCGCCGCGGAATTTTGCGCCTGAAATAAGGCTGCCCATGTCAAGGCTGAACAGGCGGCGGTCTTTCAGGTTGTCGGGAACATCACCGCGGACTATACGAAGTGCAAGACCTTCAACTATAGCGGTCTTTCCGACGCCGGGTTCACCGATGATAACGGGATTGTTCTTTGTCTTACGGGAAAGTATGCGGATAACGTTTCTTATTTCCGCATCGCGTCCGATAACGGGATCAAGCTTGTTCTGACGGGCAAGTTCCACAAGATCCTGACCGTATTTTTTAAGAACATCGTAAGTATCTTCGGGAGTATCGCTTGTAACGCGCTGATTTCCGCGTACTTCCTTCAATGCTTCAAGGAAACGGTTCTTATCTGCGGAAAAAGTACCGAAAAGCTTTTTAAGGCGGTCGTTTGCGGTATCAAAGAGCGCAAGCATGATATGTTCCACGGAAATAAAATCATCTTTCATGCTGTCGGCGATATTTTCCGCTTTATTAAGGCACTTATCCACGTCCTGAGAAATGTACACGGTATTTGCCTCACGTCCGCTGCCTGTAACTTTCGGCAGAGCGGCGATGAGCTTTTCCGCAGAAGCTTCAAGGGAAACAGCGTCTATTCCCATTTTTGTAAAAAGCTGGGGTATAAGACCGTTTTCCGCCGTCAGCAGGGCATATAAGATGTGTTCCTGCTCAACGTTCATGTTCTGATACTCGATGGCAATGCTCTGGGCGTCGTTTATGGCTTCCAGAGATTTTTTTGTAAGCTTTTGAGAATTCATATACATTCCGCCTTTCTGAAATTATTTGCGAATTTTGTAGAATTATGTATTATTTTGCCGAATATGGAAATTTTGTCGGCGTATTTTGGCAGTTTTTTCCGAAATTTTCATATTGCGGCACAACGCGCTTTATTATATAATTTGTCTTACGGCGCCAAAAAAATATTGAAAGGATATCATCTGTCTATGAAAACCGTCAAATCTATCGAGACCGCCAAAGGAAAGCTGATCTATACTTTATTCAGTGAGGAAAATAACGGCACCGAAACATACGGCATCACCGTTATGTCCACAGTTTTCGGGGAAAATGAATCTTCCACCGTCAAAGATATCACCTCCCGCCGCGAATTTGCCGAGAAATTTTTGTACATTCTTGCGGACAACCTTGTTCTCCCGTCTACTCTCTCCGAGGTCACGGAAGAATATGTTACAGCCGAATTTACGGTTTTATGAAGTATACCCCTTGACAAATCACGAAAAATGTTTTATAATAAGATACTGCTTGTTGAAAGATAGGCAAGTAAACAGTTATACCGCTTTTTTCAAAGGACTTATGATATGGATAAAACTTCTTTTAAGACCATTGCCGAAAACCGTAAGGCTCGGCACGAATATTTTATCCTTGACAGCTATGAAGCCGGAATTGAACTCGTTGGCACCGAAGTCAAATCTATCCGCCGAGGCGGCGTGAACCTTAAAGACAGTTGGTGTTCAATAGATGACGGTGAACTGTGGGTCAAGGGTATGCACATTTCCCCCTATGACCACGGGAATATCTTCAACCGCGACCCTATGCGGGTACGCAAGCTGCTGCTCCATAAAAAGCAGATAATGCAGCTCCTCGGAAAGGTAAAGCAGGAAGGCTTGACGCTTATTCCCATTTCACTGTATTTCAAAGGTTCAATGGTGAAAATGCAGGTAGGTCTTTGTAAGGGCAAAAAACTCCACGACAAACGGGACGATATGGCAGAACGCGCCGCAAAGCGCGATATAGAACGAGCCGTCAAGGAACGCAACAACCGTTAAGTTTATTATCTCCCGCTGCATCGCGGCGGGAAAATATGGGGATGTAAAGGTTTCGACGGGGATCATGAAACATGATAAGCGAGCAGAGGAAGCGCCATTCTCTTTAAACGGCGACGTTTTAAAATTAGACGACAACAATAATTTTGAATTGGCAGCCGCTTAAGTGCTGCCCGTCCTGTCTTTGAGTACCGTGGCTTAGACAAGGGCGCCGACTAACGGTGAACGTCACAGAAAAGTGCCTGCGTTTCTGTGATGTATTGCAGGCTACTGAGCCTTTCGGGGTGTTTGTCCTCGGGAAGGCAAGGGAATGTCAATGACAAACTACGCTCGTAGAAGTTCATGCGGAGAGGTTTTCGGACACGGGTTCGATTCCCGTCATCTCCACCAAGCTGAGCTTGGAGGCGTATATTCTTTTATTAGAATGCACGTTATCCAAGCTTTGTTGTTTCTAAGTAAATGATCTTTTAACGGCAAGCCTTGACCCATTCAGGCGTTATTTTGTGTTCTTCGGCTTTTTATACCGTTGAGTTTATCGGGAACAACAATTTTAAGGCAGGTGACTTTCAATGTATATTTTCCCTAAAAGATGTAACGGAGCGGAAGAGTTAAAATATATTTTCCCTTCAAAGCAAAAGGCTGTAAGCAAAGCTATTGAACTTGCTTCGGGAGATAAAAGGATAAAACGTCTTATCGTTTTCGGAAGTGCCGTAACTATGGACTGCGGAAGCACCAGCGATGTTGATATCGCCATTGATGTTCCCGATATTACAAATGATGATTTTGCAAAGCTTGCAAGACCGTTTTATATTGAGATCCCGTCTGAGGTGGATGTCATACATTACAACAATATACAAAGCGAAATGTTAAAGGGCGAAGTAGAGAAAGGAGTCTGCGTTTATGCCAAGCACAAGTGAATATCTTATACTTGCTGAAAGAGACCATAAGCTTTGTTTACTTGCCGAAAAGGAATTTCCCGATGAATATGCGGTTTCCGCTGCGGCTTATCATATACAGCAAGCTGTGGAGAAGATACTTAAAGGTTTGACGCTGATCTACGGCGAAACTCCCGAATTTACTCACAATATCGCCAAACTCGGTATGCGGTTGAGTTCTCTTGGCGTAAAGCTGCCCGAAGAATTAGAGGATATTTCCGACACTCTTACCTTGTGGGAGTCAACGGTAAGATATGACCCGTTCATTGATCTTTCGGAGAAAAAATATTCATGTGCCAAAAGAGTTTATGCCAAACTTCGGGAAATGCTCGAAAAAGAGTTATCAAACATTAACGGCTTATAATTTTCTTTTTACAACATATAGTATAATAGTATATTGTGAATTTTAAACGTTAGTTTTGTGAATAAAAAGTAAAAATTAGCACTCTTGATTTGAGAGTGCTAATTTTTTATGGTAATATCAAATTTTCGCAGAACTTCTCCGCTGTCTTTCAATGAAACGATAATATCCGCTTCTCCCGAAACAGTGTCGGGAAGTGTGATGCTGCCGCTGAAAGAACCGCTGTTCCTGACGTTCTCACATTCCGCAGAGACCGAAAACCCGCTCTCTGTTTCCAGTTCAAGCAGGATAGTGACCGGCGCCGACGGCGAATCCGTTCCGGCTGTACAATTTATAATAACTGTATCTCCCTTTCTGAACTGTGATGTGCAAAATCCGTCCACGGAAGTATATCCGTCTGCATACCATGACGACGCACCGCTTTTGGTAGCTTTTTTCCTTACCGCACTGTCAGAATAATTTCCAAGCATGGCAAATATCGAATGTGCGGAAATGCTGTCGCTTTCTTCAATGGATCTTCCCAGTTCATAAAGCGACTTATGCAGCATTGAGACTGAATCTTTATATGTACCTGTATTCCTGAACATAAGTGACGCTTCATAATAGTTCCCGCTGTCGAAACATTTTGTACCGTATCCATATGCCGCATCAACAAAAATTTCTTCCGAGTCCATATAGCTGCCAAGTTCGTAAAATTCGCGGACATTTTCGGCATTTGCACCGTTCTTTTCAAGCTCGGATATGCAAAGTTCATATTCACATTCTTTCAGCAATTCCCGTGAATCCTTATGATCTCCGAGCATTGCGAAACCTTTTGCGGCGTTTTCAAGATCGCCGCTGTTTTTTGCGTTCAGCGAACCCTCATAAAGATATCTCAACGCTTCATCATGGGAAAATTTTTCCGCCGCTTCCGCTGCCGCAAAGAAATCTCCGTTTTCCGAGAAAAATTCCGCTCTTTCCTTAGCTGTTCCCTCCGCAAGATCGTCTCTTCCCGCGGCATAATATGCCGAGATCGCTTCGTCAAAATTTCCCTCTGTTTTAAACTTTTCAGCCGCTTTCAAAAGACATTCCGCCGCCAGTTCGTCCGAATCTGAATAACCGTTCAATGAAGCAAATGCTTCTGCCGCTCCGCTGTAATTTCCCTGTTCCATAAGAACATCAGCCTTGCCGTAGCGGCATTTGCGGACATATTCAAAACTGTCCTCATAGCTGCCCAATGAGGAAAATTTTTCTTCTGCGGCATCATAATCGCCGTTTTCAAAAAGATCCTGCGCATTTCTGTAGTTTACATAAGGTATTATCTTGTCAGGAACTATAAAAACCGCCGTAATGCATATCCCTGCGGCAATTGCCGCTGAAAGAACGGCAATTCCCATACGGACGGGAAATCTTATCGTTTTTTCACGGTCATGCAATAAATTTTCCGAAGTTTTATCATTATCCGCAGCAGCGGGAAGTTCCGAAAGTATCATAAGATCGTTTTCATCGGTAAATTTTACGTCAAGTTTTGACGGCGCATCTTCATTTGTCGGCGCAATTTCCGCAGGCGGGATATTTTCTCTCTGCGGCTCATCATTTTCCGGGAGAATATTTTCTTCTTTTTTCGTGGGAATGTCCTCATAATTTTCAGAAGGAACATTCTCATAATTTTCCTCCGAAGAAGTCTCAGAAATGCGATAGTAAACGTCATTCTGCGGAAAAGGTTCAACTTCCGCAACTGCTTCTTCAAAATCCGAAACAGGCTCATCATCGTAAAATAAATTTTCTCTTACATCGGCAAAGGCGGTCAACGTTTTTTCGTCAGGAGAGTTCACCTGTACCGCAACGGATATCTTTGTTCCGCACCAAGGGCAGAATTTTGCGGTATCTCTTATTTCTCCGCCGCAATTTTCGCACAGCATATGATATCCCCTCCCGACAGAATGTGATAAATAAAGTTTACTCCAAAAATCGCATAAAGTCAAGACAAATTTTTCCTGTAACGATCTTTTAACTTCTGTAACCGCTTTTGTATGATTTTGTTATTAAATGTAATAAAAAGCTGCAATCGCCGCCTAAACTGTAATTGAAATGTAATTGAATTTGAAAGAAAAAAATGTTATAATATTCATAGTAAGACATTTGTACCGGAAATTATAGGCGAAGGGAGCGATAACTATTACCGTAAGATCAAAACTGTTAAAAATATTATCTATAGCATCGGTATGTATCGGACTTTCAGCCTGTGCAAACACTGTTCCCGATCGGGATATAACGGAAACTACAACGCTCGTGAACA
The DNA here is from genome assembly GCA_947625915.1 of uncultured Clostridia bacterium. Taxonomy (GTDB): domain Bacteria; phylum Bacillota; class Clostridia; order Oscillospirales; family Ruminococcaceae; genus RGIG8773. The sequence continues at coordinate 26,254 of CANQPX010000011.1, read as the reverse complement.
CCGACCCCAATTCCGTACGGAGCAACCCCGTTGCCAACAGCCTTGAAGAAAATATCGAAGAACCGCCGTTCAGTTCGTATACCTATGACTTTTCCGCCTACGGCAACAACTATATGCTCACCGTTGTGCCTGACGAAACAAAAACAGGTCTCGAACTTACTCTTGAAGATAATAATTTCGGATTTTCAAATTTCAGCGTTTCCCCGCCCCAAGGATATGCGGTGTACCTTCCATATTCACAACAAACTGCAAGTACGGTATGTACGGTGATACGTTCCGCCGATGACAGCGAGAACGTCCCCGATCTGCTGAAAATAGATTTTTACCTTTCCGAATTTGAAGATGAAAGCAAACCTTATTCCGTATGCAGACTATACACCATTTCCGACGGAGAACTTAAAGAATTCGTTATCAACGATCTGCGCGGAACGGAAAACAGCGGCAGTTCCGAAGAAGAAGGCGAATATTCCCCCGCCGTTCTCGGTTTTATCCCCGAAAGCAACATTTTCCGCTCGGAAACGAACAAATTTATGGCTGACCCGAAAGTCACAGTTCTTGAAAACGGCGATCTTGAAGCGTCCATCGTCACATATGCCCTTGATTTTGATAAAATGGAAATATCCTGCATGGACGAACCCTGTGATGCCGATGACAATACGCTTTATTACGGTTATGCGGTAAATGCCATAGCCGAAAACATCTATAAATATTTCCGTGACACGAGCCTGAACGTTTCGGACTATGAGAATTATGTTGAAGTGCCGTCTGCGGACGGAACATCGAGCCAATATTTCTTTAAAGTGGACGATCCGAGGTTTTCAACGGTCGCAGAACTGAGGAGTTATGCGGAAAGGTATTTTTCAAAAGAGATAGTTGATGAGATGTTTCTTTCCGCGCCGCAGCAGTACCGCGATATAGACGGCGAATTGTACACCATAGTCGGTGACGGCGGATACAATGAAACCTTAGGAAGGCGCTTCATCACAACTATAGAAGCCGGATCTCCCGAAGGCGATGATACGGCAGTTTACACAACATTCCACACGAAGCAGGAGAAATTCAACGAGAGCCATGAATTGACGGGATACATTGACGGCGGAGACATAACGGTGGAATTTACGGACAAAGATCCGGGATTTATAATTACAAAATACCGTTATCCAAACAGCTGATAAACTTAAAAGCGCGCCGAAAGGCGCGCTTTTAGACTTTTGTAAAAAATGTCGAAAAAGTAATTTGTTTGACAATGAACTGTTTATAAAAACAAATTGCTCTGTATTGCAAAACAGCTCACCGGGCTGTTTTGCAAGGCTTAAATTATAATAACCGTTAATGCCAAGGGGAACGCTCTCTCTTGCAGAGCGTTCCCCTCTTGCCGCCCAAAGGGCGGCAATTCACCCCTTTGCAGAGGCGCCTTCGTAAGGGGGATTTCGCCGTCTGCGGACGGCGACAAGGGCTCCGCCCCTTGACCCCGCCAGCGCGGCTGCGCTGGATCAGCTTTTCAATTTTGCGCTGCGCGCAAAATTGTTAAAAACTTTTTCGACAAGCTGAAACGCGCCTTTCGGCGCGCTTAGTTTTTATACCGTTACCCGATCTCTATATCATAGGAAAATCCATACTCTTTCCCCGCGTCAAGAACGACCGCATTCTTCATTTCGGTGAGTTCTTCACTGCCGCAAAGATATACCGGGACACTGCTCCACGGCTCCAGACAAACAAATTCCGCTTTCGCAGTCTTTTCTTTGTCTTCAAAATATGACGACCATACCGCTATGCAGCCGCTGCTGTCAAAATGCAGCTTTACTTTCTTTCCCGTGTTTTTGTTTACCAGAGCGACCCATGAGGAATTCGGCTCGTTTTTCATAAACACGTCATTTGCAAAAAGTTCATGGCTCAAAGGTATGGTTTTTCCGCCGTCAAGAACGGTTATTTTTTTGTCTTTGAGTTCCTGAACTATCGTCTCGGGCTTCTCATACTCCACATAGTAGTCTTCAAAGCTTTCCCCGCCGTTTACGGGAACTCTGAAAGCAGGATGTCCGCCTATGAAAAATTTTATCGTTTCACTGCCCGGGTTTTTTACTTTGTAACTCACGGTGATCTTATTCCCCGAAACGGAATATCCGATATGAAGTTCAAAATCATACGGATAAAGTTTCTTAGTCTCATCGGAGGACTTCAAAACAAATCCCGCTTTGTTTTTATCCGATGAAACGAGTTCAAACTCATTATCCCGTGCAAATCCGTGATTTGCGAGTCTGAACTGTTCCCCGTTCACAGTATAAACTCCCGAACCGGTATTGCATATGAACGGGAAAAGCACGGGCGCGTGCCTTTTCCATACGGAAGGATCGGCTTGCCAGAGGTACTCCGTTCCGCCGCTGTCCTTTATCGAATGAAGTTCCGCGCCGAAGCTGCCGATCACGACCGTAAGCTGCTCCGATGAAATGACTGTCTGCATAAAAAACACCCTTTCAAAAAATTTATCATGTATTTTCGCCGTTTTCATTATTTACGCTCTGCATATCCTGTGCTGACGTTTCTATGCCGTAATCCGCAAGGCAAATGTTCATGTCCACATCTCCGTCTATGCCGTCAACTCTGCCGTCGCTCGCATACTGCCAGATCTGATAATTATAGGGATAACTCGGTTCGTTGTGACCGTCCTTATATTCGGCGAACCAGAAATCCACTTTCGGCACTTTGCTCAGGTCAAGCTTCATCAAGGCAAATTTTCTGCTGCCGTAAAGCATGGGCGTATATCCGCCGTCCGTTACCGTATCGCAGAACGCCGCCGCGCACTCCGTTACAACGTGAGGAGGGGCATTGTTTGTACGGGAAGTTTCTTCCTCGGTTATTTCCCAGTCAAAAACTATCGGGAACTTCACATCATAGCCGTAGATCTGTTCCATGACAAAATTTGCTTCTTCAACGGCTTCTTCCGCGCTCATAGCCTGTGAATAGAAGTAAACTCCCACATCAAGTCCCGCATCGAGAGCGCCTTTTATGTAACTGTGGAAATTTGCGTCAAGATTTATAAGTCCGCTCTCATATCCTCTGTAGCCGACCCGAAGTATGGCAAAATCCACTCCGTCCGCCGCAACGCGTTCCCAGTCTATATCGCCGTTGTGGTAGGAAACGTCTATACCCGTACGGGAAACGACTTCGCCGTTTTCGCTGTATTTATAACGTCCGTTCTCCAGTTCGAGCCCGCTGTAATCATATGTATGCTTTGGAACGTTATTCAATGTGGGCAGCCATATCTGCCCGTATGTGGGATCGTCAAACAAGATAGTATCATCTTCATCGAAGAAGTCATATACCCGTTCGTTTATGACCGGCACGAACTTTTCCGTTTCCTGTGCGGTGATATCCTCCTCGGCATCGTTCCCGACGCCTTTGACTGCAAGCACTATCACCGCTGCCGCAAGGCAAATTATGACCGCAAGCATTGTAAAAAATATTCCCAAGGCGGGTCTTAAAGAGATCTTAGTATCTTTTCCCGCGGCTGCGGGACTTACATTTGAAGTCAATGCTTCATCTGCGGGAATTTTTTCATTAATATCGCTCATTTTTTATTCCTCAAAAAAAATATCATAAGACCGCAAAATTCGCGGCTTTATGATATTATACCACATGATGCGATCATTTGCAAGCACAATTTTTGCATATTCAACAAAAAAGCCGAACTATCAAAAACAAAAAACAGGCGCGGACAAACTAAATAGCGAAAAACAAAACTTTGCCCGAAAAGCTGATCCAGCGCAGCCGCGCTGGTGGGGTCGAGGGGCAAAGCCCCCGTCGCGCTCCGCAGAGCGCGAAATTCCCTATACGAAGGCGCCTCTGCAAAGGGGTGAATTGCAACCGAAGGTTGCAAGAGGGGAACGCTCTGCAAGAGAGAGCGTTCCCCTTGGCACTAACGATTAATACCATCTATGCCTTGCCAAACAGCCCGGTGAGCTGTTTGGCAATACAGAGCAATTTGTTTTTCTAAAAAATAATTCTTTTTAAATACTTTTTCGACAAACTGAGCGGCGGTATAAAAATACCGCCGCCGTTTTTTACACAAGCTTTACTTTATACTTTTCAAACCAATAATTCAATTGCAGAAAATATGCTATCGTCTGCGGCGTGTTCATCAGCTGTCCGTACCAAGGAACAGCATTTTCCGATACCATCAGTTCTTCAAGCGCATCTTTTTTTACAAGCCCGAGAAGCGGCGATGACGGATCGGCGATCACCTTTTTAAGTTCTTCCGTGACCGCTTTCATATAGGACGGATTATGCGTTTTCGGATACGGACTTTTCTTCCGCCACAAAACTTCATCGGGCAGAAAACCTTTCATCGCTTCCCGCAGCAGCCCTTTCTCGCAGCCCTTATAGTCCTTGAACTCCCAAGGCACGGTGTAAAGATATTCCGCGATCCTATGATCGCAGAACGGTACCCGCACTTCAAGACTGCTGTACATACTCATTCTGTCCTTACGGTCAAGAAGCGTTTGCATGAACCATTTTAAATTAAGTCCCATCATCTGTTTCATGCGCGTTTCCAAAGCGTTCGTTCCGGGAAGTACGGAACTTTCCTCAACGGTCTGCCTGTAATATCCGTCAACATATTTTACAGGATCTTTCCCTTCAAGGAACTCGGGACGGAAAAATCCCGCCCGCCAAGCAGTTGACTGCGCCCATGGGAAACCATCCCTTTCACGGATAGTTTTATCCCTGTACCAAGGATATCCGCCGAAAATTTCGTCCGCACATTCGCCCGAAAGTGCGACCGTGGCAATTTTCTTGATCTCCTTGCAGAAAACCAACAGCGACGAATCCACATCAGCCATTCCGGGAAGATCCCGTGCGTCCACCGCTTCATAAAGCGCGGAAACAAGTTCAGGCGTATCTATAATGACAAGCGTATGCTCGGCATTTAAATTATCGTTCATTATCTTGATGAAATTCTCATCACTGTTGGGCTGGAATTTTGTCGCTTTGAAATATTTTTCGTTGTCCTTGTATGCCACCGAAACGGTCTTGAGCCGTTCTCCCCTTTTGGTAAAATATCTGTCCGCAACCGATGATATAATGCTCGAATCAAGCCCGCCCGAAAGAAAAGTACACACCGGCACGTCAGATGCGAGCTGCCTTTCGATAGAATCCAGAACAAGGTAACGGACTTTTTCCACCGTTTGCTCAAACGTATCGGTAAATTCCCTGTCCTCTGCTTTCCAATATATTTTCTTACTGAAACCGGGATCATTTGAGTCAAAATATCCCTGTTCACCGGGAAGAAGTTCCTTAATTCCTTTGAAAACTCCGTCGCCGGGAATACGCCCCGGACCGAGAAGCATTATCTGCATAAGTCCGTTACTGTCTATTTCCGGCTTAACGAGCGGATGGGCAAGCAGCGTTTTTATTTCCGATGCAAATATGAAGCTTCCATCACGGACGGTGTAAAAAAACGGCTTTACGCCCATTCTGTCCCTTGCCGCAAAAAGCTTTCCCGAATGTTTTTCCCACACCGCAAAAGCAAATATCCCGTTCAGTCGGCTCGTGCAATCTTCTCCCCACTCCGCGTAAGCATGGAGCAGTACTTCCGTATCAGAATGTGTTTCAAAGCTGTGTCCCAGTTCGGAAAGCTCCTTTTTAAGTTCCGCAGTATTGTAGATCTCTCCGTTATAAATAAGTACAAAATGTTTTTCGCCCATGTGCAGGTGCATAGGCTGCAAACCGTTTTCCGGATCCATGACCGAAAGTCTCGCATGGATCAGCGCGGCATTTCCCTCAATAAAAGCGCCTTTCTGATCCGGACCGCGGCGCGTCATTGTCAGATACATTTCTTCGTATATTTTTTTATATTTTTCCGCGTTATTTCCCGTTGGAAAAATTTGTCCCGCAATAGCACACATAAAAACACCTCCGGAATTATTATATGCAGTTCCGGAGGAAAAGCCATAAATGCATTTAAGAAAAATTTTACTCCAAAGATAAAATAAATTTTTCAAGCCGCCGTTTCAGTTCCGATATCGGAAGTCCCACAACATTGAAATAATCACCGTTTATCGTTTTTACCAGAAGGCAGCCTTTGCCCTGTATGCCGTATGCGCCCGCTTTATCCGCAGTTTCTCCCGTGGCGATATATCCGTCTATATCCTTTTTATCCAGCGGATAAAATTCAACTTCCGTGACGCATGAAAAACTTTCCCTGATATTTCCGCAGGAAATGCACACTCCCGTTATCACCTTATGAACATTACCCGAAAGCATTCTTAACATTCTTTCCGCATCCGCATCATCGGAAGGTTTCCCCAATATCCGATCGTTTATAATAACGGTAGTATCACTGCCTATTACAATGCTTTCGGGGAATTTTTCCGAAATGTGCGACGCTTTTTTCACCGCCAGAAATTCCGCACTTTTTTCAGCGGAAATATTTTGCGGGATATTTTCTTCTACATCTGCGGGGATAATTTCAAATTCGGGAATTATATATTTTAAAAGTTCCTGTCTGCGCGGTGACGCGGAAGCAAGGATAAATTTTCTGCACATGACGATATTCCTTTCGTTTTAATTTCTTGATAAAGCATAATATAGTTTATTGTTAAATAACGTATCATTTTTTAGAAAAACAAATTGCTCTGTCTTGCCAAACAGCTCACCGGGCTGTTTGGCAAGAGAAAATTTGAAAAAATTTGTTAGTTCAAGGGGGAAGCCCTCTATCGCAGGGCTTCCCCCTCTTGCTGTCTGCGACAGCAATTCACCCCCTGCGGAGCTCCTAAAGGCATTAGGGAATTTCGCCGTCTGCGGACGGCGACCAAAGGCTCTGCCTTTGGAAACCGCGAGTCTGTGCAAAACAAAACCAAAGGTTTTGTCTGGCTCGACCAGCTTTTCGGGCAAGGTTTTGTTTTTCGATATTTAGTTTGTCCGCGCCTTTTTTTTTTTAACCGCAAAATAATTATACCATTTTCAAAAAAATATGTCAACAAAAAAACTCAGCCGTTCAAATAAAAACGACTGAGCAATAATTTATTTTGCACCTTATTTTCCTATCGCCTTGAAAGCTTCTTCAAGATCGTAAATTATATCGTCGATATGCTCCGTTCCGATAGAAAGCCTGATAGTGTTCGGCTTTATTCCCTGCTCCGCAAGTTCCTGCTCATTAAGCTGAGAATGTGTAGTCGATGCAGGATGGATAACAAGACTTTTTACGTCCGCAACATTTGCAAGCAAAGAGAAAATTTGCAGATGATCGATAAAATTCTTTGCGTCCTCTTCGCTGCCCTTTATTTCAAATGTAAATATCGAACCTCCGCCGTTGGGGAAATATTTATCATACAAACGTTTCTGTTCTCCTGCGGCAAGAGACGGGTGGTTCACATTCTCCACCTGCGGGTGTTTTTTCAGGAAATCAACAACTTTCAATGCATTTTCAACATGGCGTTCAATGCGCAGAGAAAGTGTTTCCAGACCTTGCAGGAACAGGAACGCATGGAACGGCGACAGCGTTGCTCCCGTATCTCTTAAAAGTATCGCGCGTATTTTTGTTACAAATGCAGCCGCGCCTACGGCTTTTGTGAAACTTACGCCGTGGTAACTCGGGTTCGGTTCTGTAAGCGAGGGGAATTTTCCGCTTGCCTCCCAATCAAATTTTCCGCTGTCAACAATAACTCCGCCTATTGCCGTTCCGTGACCGCCGATGAATTTTGTTGCGGAATGTACAACGATATCCGCGCCGTATTCGATGGGGCGCACCAGATAAGGCGTTGCAAAAGTATTGTCGATGACCAGCGGGATCTTGTGTTTATGGGCAATTTCCGCAATTTTTTCTATATCTATAATGTTGGAATTGGGGTTGCCGAGGGTCTCGATAAAAATTGCTTTTGTATTTTCCTTTACAGCGTTCTCAAAGGAATTTTCCTCGTCGGGATCAACGAAAGTTGTGGTGATGCCGTATGCGGGAAGAGTATGCTCCAAAAGATTATATGTACCGCCGTAGATCGTTTTTGAAGCAACGATATGATCGCCCGCCTGTGCAAGATTTTGTATGGTGTAAGTTATGGCAGCCGCGCCTGAAGCCACTGCCAGAGCCGCGACGCCGCCTTCCAGAGCGGCGATCCTCTGCTCGAAGATATCCTGTGTAGGATTTGTAAGTCTGCCGTAGATATTTCCCGCGTCTTTAAGGGCGAACCTGTCCGCAGCGTGCTGTGAATTATGGAAAACGAATGAAGTTGAAGCATATATCGGCACCGCTCTTGCGTCTGTAACGGGGTCGGCGTTTTCCTGACCGACATGGAGCTGTTTTGTCTCAAATTTTAAATTCCTTTCAGAAAAGTTACTCATTTTACATTACCTCCGAATTTTATTTTATTCCGTGGGATCGGAAAAATTTTGCCTAACACATTATTCATATGTGTTTAGTAGGTTATAATAATATAATACACCATAATTTCCCCGCTGTCAAGGGTATTTTTTATTTTTGTTGATTTTAACAACATATTGCTGTGCTTACAGAAATTTTTGTGCAAAAAGCAAAAAGGTGCGCGCCTTTTCACACACACCTCAGTCTGTCGAAAAAGTTTTTAACAATTTTGCGCGCAGCGCAAAATTGAAAAGCTGGTCCAGCGCAGCCGCGCTGGTGGGGTCAAGGGGCGAAGCCCATTGTCGTCGTCCGCAGACGACGAAATTCCTCTTACGAAGGCACCTCTGCAAAGGGTGTGAATAAAACGACGCAAGCGTCGTCTGCGCTGTAAGCGGCAAGAGGGGAACGCTCTGCAAGAGAGAGCGTTCCCCTTGGCATTAACGGCTATTATAATTTATGCCTTGCCAAACAGCCCGGTGAGCTGTTTGGCAATATAGAGCAATTTGTTTTTATAAAACAGTCCGTTTTTAAACAACCATATTTTTTACAAATACTTTTTCGACAGACTGAATTACGCCTTTTCGCGCACACCTCAACATTATTATTCAACAATAATACAGCAAATGTACCCTCACCGCCGAAAGCATTTCTTTATAAAGTTCCGCAGCATCGTTCAGATCGGCAGTCATCAGCGGATCGTTAAGGAATGCGTTGAACGCCACATCAAGATCCCGCTCCTTAACGGCTTTTACGATAGTTTTCTGGTTAACAACATGGCGTATCGTCAAGCCGTAAAGTTCATCGTTCAGTTTTCCCGCCGCAACGGGTTTTACGGCGTTCCTGCTTATAAGTGCATTGGTATGTACTATCGCGCCTTCGGGAAGATTTTCCACCTGACCTTTATTCCTCATGCAAACGTTTGTAATAAGGTTGCCCAGTCCCATTAGCGCGCGTATCTGCAAAGCGCAGTCCGTTGTACCGCCGCCCACCGGCAGGAACTCGTCCCCGTTCATGAGCGGACGGACTCTGCTGAGCCTGTCCAGTTTGAGTTTTTTAAGGTAATTGACGGTAGTCTGGCTGAATTTCCAGCTTGACATAGTTTTCTGATTTTTAAGGTACCACGGCGGGCAGAAATCGGCAACGATCCTATCCGATACTGCGGGTATACAGCCGTATCTCAGGAACATATCGAATTTTATTTTATTAGCCGTAGCGAAAGGGTTTATCTTGAATTCAGCCTGTCTTGCTTCATATCCGTTTTCGTAATACTGTTCGGCATACTTCCTGAACAGCGGGATAATGCTTTCTCCGCCGTATGAGACTTCGTCAAAAAAGCAAAATCCGCTTATTCCCAAAAGGTTATATTTTATATCTCTGCGCCTTACGCGTTCAACGCCGTATTCCTTTTTGCATATTTCCGCAAGCAGATCAAGAGTCGGGTACAGTTCATCTGTTGAACCGAAAAGTTTTATTTCCGGGAAAACTTCATACATCATCAAAAGACATTCCGGCATAGGATCCGTAAGGTTTATTACCCATGCCTCCGGGCAGAGTTCCTTTATCATTTCGGTATATTTTATATAAACGGGCAGCGTTTTCAACGATCTTATAACGCCTGACGGACCTGTATGCTCGCCCACAGACTGGTAAATGCCGTATGTTTCGGGAAGGTGCATTTCGGTAACGGCTTCTTCCACCGTTCCCTGAGTAAAGGAAAGAATAACGATCTCCGCATTCCTGAGGGCTTCTTCCGGTGTATCGGCGGCAACGTAGATGATGTCGCTTTTACAGTCGGGGGATTCCCGCAGCTTATTGCCGATGGCTTCATTTGACAAGGAAAGCTGCTTATCGGGGTCATACAGTTGTATCACAGCGCATATTTCCTCGGCGGCAAGTTCGGAAAAAAGTTTCCAGCCGAAATTGAAAGAGCCGCCGCCGATATATGCGATATTGGTCCGTTTATCTTTATCCAACATAAATAATATTCCTTTCAGAAAATACTTATACAATAATATTATTGTACAAAATCGACGATTTGTCAAGAGTTTTTGCCAAATAATATAAAATATATTTTCAAAATTCCCCGCCGTATGATCCCTTTAACGACAAATAATGACAAAATATTCCCGTATCATGCAAAAGCCGCGTCGGTTCCCCCGCCTGCACGGAGATATGACAATTATATAAAATTTACAAAATCTACTTGACAGTAACGGGTTTTATGTGTAAAATATATAGTGTATAGGCGGAATTCGTTTCCGCAGGATAAAGGCAAATTTTGTAATAAAATGTGCGGCTTCGTACATATTTTAAGGAGGATAAACCAATGAGCGAATTTTTCAAAGGCATAGGCAAGATCCCTTACGAGGGAAAAAACAGCACCAACCCCCTTGCATTCAAGTATTATGATCCCGATGCAACGATCGGCGGAAAGAAAATGCGCGATCAGCTTAAATTTGCCCTTTCTTGGTGGCATACCATGGGCGGCGACGGAACCGATATGTTCGGCGTGGGAACTGCCGATAAGAGCTGGGGCGAATCCGATCCCGCCGCAAGAGCAAAAGCTAAGGTGGACGCTGCTTTTGAAATAATGGATAAGCTTTCCATAGACTATTTCTGCTTCCACGACAGAGACCTTTCTCCCGAATACGGCAGCCTTGCGGAAACAAATGCCAAAATGGACGAAGTAACCGACTACATTGCCGAAAAAATGAAGAAAGATCCTTCCAAAAAGTGCCTTTGGGGAACAGCTAAATGTTTCGACCACCCAAGATATATGCACGGCGCGGGAACTTCTCCTTCCGCAGACGTTTTCGCTTATGCAGCCGCTCAGATAAAGAAAGCCGTTGAAGCTACCGTAAAGCTCGGCGGAAACGGTTACGTTTTCTGGGGCGGACGTGAGGGCTATGAAACTCTCCTGAATACAAATATGGCTCTGGAACTTGACAATATGGCTCGTCTTATGAAAATGACCGTTGAGTATGCACGTTCCATAGGCTATAAGGGCGATTTCTACATCGAACCCAAGCCCAAGGAGCCTACAAAACATCAGTATGATTTCGATACCGCGACTGTCCTCGGCTTCCTCCGCAAGTACGGTCTTGACAAGGATTTCAAAATGAACATCGAAGCTAACCACGCTACACTTGCACAGCACACTTTCCAGCATGAACTGAGAGTCGCAAGAGATAACGGCGTTTTCGGCTCTATAGACGCGAACCAAGGCGATACTCTCCTCGGCTGGGATACCGACCAGTTCCCCACTAACGTTTACGACGCTGCTCTTTGTATGTATGAAGTCCTCAAAGCAGGCGGATTTACAAACGGCGGTCTGAACTTCGACTCCAAGGCTCGCCGCGGTTCTTACACTCCGGAAGATATCTTCCACAGCTATATCGCGGGCATGGACACATTTGCTCTCGGTCTTAAAATTGCGGATAAGATAATTTCAGACGGAAGGATCGACAAGTTCGTTGCAGACCGCTACGCTTCTTGGAACACAGGCATAGGCGCGGATATCATCAGCGGCAAGGCTACTCTTGCGGATCTTGAAAAATATGCTCTCGAAAAGGGCGAAGTTACCGACTCACTCACCAGCGGCAGACAGGAAATGCTTGAATCTATCCTCAATAACATCATGTTCAGCCTTTGATCCGAAATTATTTTGGGGAACCGTGTAATGCGGTTTCCCAAAATACAGATAAGGAAATTTTATATGACAAATTTTATTTTTGAAACGGAACGGCTCGGTCTGCGGAGGTTTGAAGTCTCCGACGGCGAAGACTTTGCTGAGATACTGACAGACGAAGAGACAAGTTATTTTGAACCTTATGACACGTTTACATATGAAAATGCGATAAAAGAAGCGGAAAAGCTTGCGGGCGATGAACGTTTCTTTGCCGTGATAATTAAAGAAACGGGAAAACTTGTCGGGAAAATTTATTTTGAGGATAAAAAGTTTTTCGGCACTTGGGAAATAGGATATTCCTTCAACCGTAAATATTGGGGGAACGGCTATGCCCTCGAAGCGGTCAAAGGCGTGATAAATTACGCTTTTTCCGAAATGAACGTCCGCAGGATATACGCGGAAGCAGATGTCCTCAATACACGTTCGATAAAACTTCTTGAACGCGCGGGACTTCGCAGGGAAGGCGTTTTCATAAAAAGCGCATATTTCAAAAAAGATAATAACGGTGAGCCGATCTGGGGCGATTTCGCAAGTTATGCGATCTTAAAAGACGAATATAACGGTAAAAACTGATTTGATAAAGGAATTTTTTATGACAAAAAACGAAATACTTTCACTGATAGACCGTTCGCTGTTCGCGTCTCCGGGTTATACCGACAGTGACGGAAAAGGCGAATTGTCAAAAGAAGAAATGTCCGGAACAGGAAAATTTGAAAACGGCTATAACAGATCGAACGGGTGAGAATTATGAAAAAAATTATTTCCGCATTACTCGCAGTAATACTTTCTGCGGCGGCTGCAACTGTAACGGCAGATGCGGCAGGCTGGACAAAAACAAAATACGGATATGCATATTACTATGAAAACGGCACTGCCGCCAAAAGCGGCTGGCTGAAGCTTGGGGACAATACATACTATATCCAGCCAAACGGTATCCGTAAAACAGGTTGGCTCAAATCAAAACAAGGCGCAAAATATTACTTCGATCAGAACGGCGTGATGGCAAAAAATAAAGTCGTTCGGTTCGCGGACGGCTCGGAATATTATTTCATGTCCGACGGAAAAATGGCTTCGGAATACTGCTTGAAAACAGGCAGATATCTTTACCATTACGGATATGACGGAAAACTTACAGACGTTGAAGCCATTGACTTCGGAATGACGCTCGAAAAATTCACTGACGTCATAGACGATTCCTATTACGGAGAAGGTTTCGATACGGACGAAGTTTACGGCTACAGCACTATGATAATAGGTCTGCCCGCCGACTCGGAATACTGCGTTTTTACTCACAATTCAAGCAAATATTACGATCATTTGTATGAATTCACCGAGGGAAAACTTACCGCTTACGGATATATGTTCAAAGAGGAAAATGTTGCTCCGGAAACAGTAATAAACTACTTTACAAAACAGTTTGATGAAGCTCCGGAATTCGTTTACGAAAAAAGCGAAGCCTGCTATTGGGACTTCGGATGGTACTATCTGTCGCTGTTCCATTACGAAGCCGATCGTTACTGCGCGGTATATTCCACAAATAAACCGTATATCGCAGACGATATCATAATGTAATAAAAATTTTTCAGGGAGGGTCAAACAATGCGCTATGCAGTCGGTATCGACATCGGAACAAGCGGAACAAAAACAGTTCTTTTTGATGAGGAAGGCAAGGTAATTTCTTCGGAAACGGTAGAATATACGATGTATCAGCCCAAAAACGGCTATGCGGAACAGGATCCCGAAGATTGGTACAATGCCGCTGTTTCCACAATAAAAACAGTTATCGAAAACAGCAAAGTCAATAACAAGGATATCGTTGGCATAGGTCTTTCGGGACAAATGCACGGTCTTGTAATGCTTGACGAAAACGGCAGCGTTATCCGCCGCTCCATAATATGGTGCGACCAGAGAACTGCCGCGGAAGTCGACGAAATGAACGAAAAACTCGGCAGAGAAAAACTTATCAAAATAACCGCAAACCCCGCTCTTACAGGCTGGACTGCGGCAAAAATACTTTGGGTAAGGAACAATGAACCCGAAAATTATAAGAAATGCCGCCACATACTGCTCCCTAAAGATTATGTAAGATACAGACTTACGGGAGAATTTGCAACGGAAGTTTCAGACGCTTCGGGAATGCAGCTGCTGGACGTTCCCAACCGCTGTTGGAGCAAGGAAGTATGCGGCGCTCTCGGCATAGATATGTCCATGCTGGCAAAAGTCTATGAATCCTGTGAAGTTACAGGAAAGATCACAGCTTCGGCTGCGGAACTTACAGGACTTGCCGAAGGAACGATAGTTGTGGGCGGCGCAGGCGATAATGCTGCCGCTGCCGTGGGAACAGGCGTTGTAAAAGACGGAAAAGCTTTCACTACCATAGGAACTTCCGGCGTTGTGTTCGCACATACTCCGAAAGTTTCCATCGACCCGCAGGGCAGAGTCCACACCTGCTGCGCGGCTGTTCCCGGAGAATGGCATATAATGGGCGTTACACAAGGCGCGGGACTTTCACTTAAATGGTTCAGAGACAACTTCTGCCAAGCCGAAAAAGATACCGCAAAGCTTATGGGCGTTGATGAATATTACCTTATAGACAAAGAAGCGGAAACCGTTCCTATCGGTGCGAACCGCCTGATATATCTTCCTTACCTTATGGGCGAAAGAACTCCTCACCTTGACCCGAACGCAAGAGGAATGTTCTTCGGTCTTTCGGCGATGCATACAAAGAAGGATATGCTCCGCGCGGTAATGGAAGGCGTGGCATATTCGCTGAGAGACTGCGTTGAGATATGCAGAGAAATGGGCATAAACGTTTCGGATATGATGGCTTGCGGCGGCGGAGGAACTTCCCCGTTATGGAGACAAATGCTGGCGGATCTTTACGCTTGTCCCGTAAAGACAGCTTCTTCAAAGGAAGGACCTGCTCTGGGAGTGGCAATACTTGCACTTGTGGGAGCGGGCGTTTATAAGACAGTACAGGAAGCCTGCGAAAAGATAGTCGGAATAAACAAGATACAAGAGCCGATAAAGGAAAACACAGCGGCTTATGAAAAATACTTCCGCCTTTACGATGAGATATATCCTGCCGTAAAGGAAAAATGTGCAAAACTTGCGGAACTTTGATATCGCAAATATCGCATAACAAAAATAATGCTCCTGCCGATGTAACATTAATATCGGCAGGAGTTTTTATTTTATCGGAGCATATTATCTTCATTCATCGGCTCGTAAGCGTTCGGTAAAAAGAGTTTCCAGTTCTTTTGCGCCGTTTTCTTCGCACCATGCGGTGACTTCCGCCCATTTTCCGTCAAATTCTTCTTCGGAGCAGGTGATGGCGTTCCGCACTTCGGTCTTCATATACGTTTCAAGAGTTTCAAGCAAAATGCTTTCCTCGCTCATTGCGGGAAGATCGTATTCGCTTATGAGCGTCCTGTCTATGCGGGGAAGTTCCTCCGCAGACGGGAAAAGATCCGCAAATATCTTTATGCCGTAACCGTCAAGAGTTGCGCGTTCCCGATCGGAATAGGCGGAAATTATATCATCAAGGAGCGGAGAAATATAGTTCCCGCCGCTGTCCTTTTGTGTAACGCTTATCATGGGGAACGGTTCGGCGTAACGCCTGTAAAAATTTTCTTCATCGTAGTCGGAAAGTATTATTTCCTGCGCTTCATCGCTGCACCACCAATCAAGGAAACGGTATGCGCGCTCGGGATCTTTGCAGGAACTTGTTATTGCTATGCCGTACGGAACGGAAAGATCGTTATGAGCATTGAACATGGTCTGCATACTGCTGTCAAGAGTTACCGAAAGCGGACAATAGTTTTCGGCATACTCCTCGGGGCAGCCTGCTACGGCGATCACCCTGCCCTGTGAGATCTTATCGTAATAGGCGCCTTCCTTCAGCGCGTAGGAATCGCTGTCAAGCAAGCCTGTGTTATACATATGGTTCAGCCATTTTACGAATTCCCCCGCTCTCGGATCGAGCCATTTGTAGGAAGCTGTTTTCGCGTCCTCGTCAACAAGAAATTCCCCGTCATTGGGATATCCGAGAACATAATTCACTCTTTCGCTTATAGTCGTTTCATAGAACTGTATGGGACCGCCACACAAAAGCAGTCCCGTATTTCCCGAATGTGACTCCATGTATGACGAGATGCAGCTTTCCAGATCGGAAAGGGTCTTTATTTCGGGATAACCCGTTTCCGCAAGGACATCGTGGCGTATGCTGAACGTACCTTCATCGGTAAGCACCGCAGGCGAAGAACCGCCTGTTCCGAAAGTATAGATGTTACCGTCGGCTTCTTTGAGGCTGTCAAAATATTCTCCGTAAAAGTTCCTGAAATTCTCCCCGTAAATGTCGGTCAGATCGTTAAGTGGGATAATACTTCCGTTTCCGATAAGATCGGCAGTATTTTCCCCCGCATAAATAAGATCGGGAAGTTCCTCGCTTTCGGAAAGGACATCTGCGGGCAGATCGTTTTCAAAAACGGAAACATTGAGAGTAACGCCTGTTTTTTCGGTTATCGCCGCTGCGGCGGCATCATCAAAGGGGATATCCTCATGTTCGCCGAAAATAAAAAGCGAAAGCGTTATCGGAGAAGTGTCCATAGGCGGGACAACAACGCTCGTTTCGGTCTCAGTCTGTGTTTCGGAAGCGGAAGTAACTTCGCTTTCGGCAGCGGAAGAACTTTCCGTCGGAACAGATGTACCGGTCTCACCGTTATTTCCGCTGTCACAGGAGCAGAACATTGCCGTCATGGAGACAGCGGCAAAAAAAGACAAAAATTTTTTCAAAAATACATTTTTCATAAAGCAGCTTCTTTCAACAATTACTATAAATACTTTACCTCAAATTTCCTCTTATTAAAATACAAAAATTACACTTTATTTATTGCAGAAATCAGAGATTTTGCTCCAAAGTAAAAAAATAATTGTAAATTGACGGAAAATGAAAATAATACTTGAAAAACATTTGAAACCGTTGTATAATAATATATGTATGCTGAAATATTGCACAAAAATTTCCCTCGATATGTAAAGGATCATTGCCATGACTCATGATAGATCAAGATCTTCTCCCGCAGACACTGCGGCTCTGTTAACGATCATTATACTGATAATAACGATAATAGTATTATTGGGAATATATTTTCTGCGGCAAAACGGTATGCTCCGATTTGAAAACAGTTCCGCAGAAGCAACACAGCCCCATGTGATAATCTCAGAAAGCGTCGTTGATACCGCTGCGGAAACAACTCATACCGCAGCTGCGGAAACTTCCGCTCCGATAACCGTTACTACTACAGTACCTTCTTCAGTCACGACTGTTATGGAAACAACAGAAACGGATCTGCCCGCAGACGGTTCAAATCCCGCAAAGCCTGTTCCGTCGGAATACGATAAGGGATTTTTCGATAATATATTTATGGTAGGAGATTCCATTTCCGTAGGGCTGGTGAATTACGGCTACCTTAAAGCGGAAAATGTTTTCGCTCAGGTGGGTCTTACTCCCGCTTCGGTAATGACAACACTGATAAACGAAGAAAGCGTTTATGATAAAGCCGCCGCCTGCGATCCGGATTGTATCTGTATCATGCTCGGCACAAACGGGCTTTCCTACCTCTCGGAGGACTATATGGCGGAAAAAATGGGCGAGTTCATAGACGCGCTCCGCGAAAAATGTCCGAACTCAAAAATAGCGGTGCTGTCTATTCCCCCCGTTACGGAAGAACATGAAAAAGAAAAACCCGAAAACCTTACGAATATAAGCAATTATAACGAACATATTAAAAAGGTAGCCGATGACAGATCGGCACTGTTCGTGGATATATTCCCGCTCCTTCAGGGAAGTACGGGGTACCTTGCGGACGATTTTGCGGAAAATGACGGACTGCATTTCAAAGGCGCCGCATATCCCGTTGTACTCAGCGCGGTGCAGACCGCCATAACCGAAACATTTCCCGAAATTTTGCAGACCGAAGCTCAGACCGCCGCATCTGCCGCTACGGCTCCGACTGCCTTTGAGGAAACATCGTTACAGTCAGAAACAGCGGCTTTGCCGATACAATAATTTCTTATAAATAATTCTGAAAGGAAGATCATTCATGAAAAAATATATCATTATCACAGCCGCAGCCGCGCTCCTGCTTGCAGCCTGCAAAAGCACCGACCAAGGAGGATCGGTACCCGCAAACGGGACTCCCGTTGTACAGGACTCCGAAACCGTGCTTTCCGATACCGAATCCGACGAAAACGTCTCCGCCGCAGATATCGCAGCGGCAGTGATGAACAGCATCGAGTTACAGTCTCCCGTAGAAAAGACCGTTGACGACATAGGTCCGTTCTACGATATAGACGCTTCCACGGTGGAAGATATGGCTGTTTTCGTATGTGGCAGCGGTGCATATCCCGACGAACTGGCTGTATTCAGATTTACCGACGCGGACAACGCGGGCGCAGGCGCAGAAGCAGCCCGCAAAAGACTTGAGAGCCAGACCGCGCTTTACACCGACTATACTCCCGATGAAGTCTACAAACTCGAGGACGCAGAAATTATCCAAAAAGATAACTGGGTGATCCTCACTATCTGTTCCGACAACGCAGCCGCAAAAGAGATCATAGAAAACCTCATTTGATCGGCTCCTGCCGAAATAATGCGGCATTTTCACATAAGCATTTCCCGCCAGCCGTCAAAGTGCTGTACTAAACGTTTAAAATCTTTTATAAAATGTCAAAAGTGAGTAAATGTCCTTGACATTTACTGAATAAATTGGTATCATTATATTGTATATTTTTATTTGATCGGGGGAATACCGTTGGAAATATTTAAAGATTATGACACCTTTAAGGAAAAATGTACCGAATTTCCCGAAAAATTCGAGGAAAAGTATTTTTCAGGTGAAAATAAACTCATATGCCACCCGTTTGTACGCGGGGAACTTATCTCGCTTTGCAGCGATGAAGAAGCCCACAGCAACGCTCTTTGCATCTGCCGTATGGCGGATATGCTGCTGATGTCGGATAACGGCGATGACTGGTCGGCTTTCAATCTTATGGAAGCCCGCAGCATTGCCGAGCAAAACGGCTTTATCTACATCTCCGACCTTTTAGCGGAGGACGCTTTCCTCTCGGAAGAATGGATGATAAACGGAAAAAATGACACAATTATCGTAAATGAGGACTATATGCGCGAAAAGGGCAAAAGATATGCCCCTGTAACTCCGCTGACAAACAGAGTTCTTCATTTCAAAAAATATAATAACAACTTCTTCTGGAAATCATCTGCGCCGGGAAATATCATATCGGTCGATAAAAAATATATCGGCGAACGCTTGGAAGAGTTCTTTAAGGAATGCTGCGCTTCTTTGCCCGATCTTTCGGGAGCAAAAACCATAAATTTCTCCCTTTTCGGCGATGAAGTGGCAATAGATGCAAAAACTACAAGATCTATCACTATAGAATCATTCTTTGCCGACATTGACAGCATTATGGAAACGTTTTCCCAGAACTCCGAGATGCTCGAACTTACAGGATATGATTTTTCCGAACTCGACTTTATCCTTGACCTTACCGCAGAAGCACTTAAAAAGAACGGTATCGCTCTCTCCAAGGACGAATTCGCAAAGAAATATTATTCCCCCGTTATAAACGGCAGCGATGTTGCTTCAAGGATCGCTGCCCTCGGAAAGACCTGCGGAAATGAGGACATCGACGCCATAAAGCTTGCTTTCATAGACGCCGTTACTGCGGAATATAAAGAGTCCGAAAACAGTGACGATGTAGGATATGACGCGGGAGACGCAGACTTCTACAAAAACGGCATACGCAGACTTGAACAGGGCAATTATGACGGTGATGAGGAAAAATTTGTCATTGAAGAACTTGCAGCCCATAAACCCACCGACTACAGGATATTCTACTATGCAATGAAAAAATATCCCGATGAAGCGGATAACCTGAAAAAGATCGCCGATTTCTGGCAGCTTTCTCCCGTTGACGAGGAGGAAATGGAAAATATCATCCTCAACGACTACATTCTCGATGAAAGTTTCGATGAACAGGGCAGATTCTGTGCAGGATACGATCAGTCCTGCATACTCAGGGATCAGCTGATAAAAGTAGCCGAAAAATATCAGCTTTCCAACCGCGAATACATAACCGAACTCGATGAACATATCGATATCCTCGACAAAGAACGCCGCACTTTCAACGGCACTCTGTTCAATACTCCCGAGGAAATGAAACTTGCGGTAAAGAACGAAGTTTACGTCCGCGATCTTTGCCGTAACCTTTCCGCTCTCAGCGAATCGGAACTCCAATTCCTTATGGAAAATATCCAGAACACTACTCTCGATGAAGATACAAAGGCAAAATATCTCGTTAAAGTCAACCTTGCGCTCAATGTCGTTCAGACATCTTCGCTGGAACAGTGCTGCCTCAGCCTTCCCGTCATGACTCTGGGAGAAATAGCCGCTCTCCGTCAGGAGATCTCGGAATACGATTACCCCGAAGCAGTCGTAAAACCTTTTATGTCAAGGATCAAGGACGCTTCCGATACGGCTCAGAAAAATGAACTGGAAGCTATGCTGAGAGATCCCGAAAAACTTACCGCTGCACAGCTCGATAAGGTAATGGATTCTATCAATTCCGGAAGATACGATGCGGCGATAGCGGATCACTACCGCAATAAAGTTATAGAAATAAAAGAAAACAACACCCGCGCCGAGATCGACGGACTTATGAAAAATTACGAGGATCTTGGCAGAGAACAGCTTGAAGAACTTATCAAAAAGCTTTCCGACAACAGTTATCCCGGTCACCTCACTTACGGTCCGATAAAAACTCTTACCGACGCGCTCAATAACTATGAAGCAAACGAAGCGGCAAAAGTTTTCGACGGCGTGGAATTCGCTTCGGCAGAGCAGCTTGAAGCTATGAAACACGCTATAGAATACGGCAGATTCAGCGATGAGATCGTTGAACCGTATATCGCAAAAGTCGAACAGCGCGAAAAGGATATCCTCAACGAAGAACTCGATGATATGTGCTCCGGCATAGGTTCTATGTCGCAGGAAGAACTCGACAAACTCAAGGAAACTATCCTTACTTCCGATAAGGACTACGATCCGCAGCTTAAAGAAAAATACCTCGACGGCATCGCCCAGAGGATCGTTGAACTCAAAAACTCCGAGCTTGCCGAACTATGCAAATACATATTCTCAATGGAACAGCCCGAACTCGATGAACTCAAAACAAAACTTGACAGCGAAAATTATGACAAGGAATTCACCGCAGTTTATTTCAAGAAGATCGAAGAAAGAGAACAGGAACTCCTTATCCTCGAACTGGATAAGCTTTGCGGCGATCTGAGCGAGAAAAAGGATATCCCCGAACTCGAAAAACTCAAAGAAACTATCCTCGGAACGGAAAAATATGCTCCCGTTTCAGAAAAATATGTCGGCTCCATCAATAACAGGATATCCGCCATCAAAGTCGCCGATTACAGAAAAGTTATCGAAAGCACTTCCGATATGTCGGCTGAACAGCTTGCCGAGTTCCGCAGAAATGCCGAAGAAAAACGCGGCGAGATCGGCGAGGAACTTTACGAACGCAGCATGGAAGCCGCCGACCGCCGCGAAGACGCTATCGAGACCGAAAAGATCGACAGGATCGCAGGAAATATCGATGAATACGATCTTGAAAAAGCCGAAGCTGTCAAGAATGAACTTTCTTCAGGAAATTATTCTCCCGAAAAGACCGCCGACTATATCGACAGGATCGACAGACGCATACTCGAACTGCACAGGCAGGAACTTGATTCCTTTGTTAACGGTGCGGAAGATATGGATAAGGAACAGCTTATCCAAGCACAGATAAAAATACAGGAATACGGTCACGGCTGTCCTGCCGACCTTAAACAAAATTATGTACGCAGGATCGAAAGGGCGCTTTCCGAGATCGCAGATAAGGAAGTACGCGAACTTTGCGGAAATATCGAATCCCTTACAGCAAAAAAATCCGCCGAACTTATCAGAAAACTCAATACCATGCCGCTTGATGAGAACGCAAAGAACCGTTACATCGACGCTCTTGACGCACATATCGCTTCTATCAGAAAGACCGAGGCAAATGATTACATCTGGCACCTCAGCGGAAAAATGGACGAATTCAACGTTACAGCAATACATCTGTGCGTTCCCACATTGTCGAACCTTTTCCACAATAAATACGAAGCAGCCTGCGATACATATATTTCTCCGGGAAGATATGAACTGCCTATCCTTCTCCATGAGGGAAACAACGGTGACAGCTTCACACTTACCACAGACTATATGTACATATATTCAAAGGGCGTTATGAACAGGATAAAAATTGACGACATAACTTCTTTCCAAGCAAAGAAAACCCTTATGTCCTCTGTTCTTACACTTGTTGAAAGGAACGGAAACTCCACCGATCTTCCCAACTCGCTCAACAAAAATATCGTTGAGAACGTTGCGAAAGTGCTTACATCGCTGATATGCTTTATCCATGATAAACGTTCGGCAGAGCATATGAAGGAACTTCTCGAAAATGCCGTTCAGGAAAAAGCCATGCAGAACGCTGTACCTGTTGAGCCGCCTGCTCCGGCAGCAAAGCAGGAGGAGGAAGTTCCCGCCGCAGAAGAAGCACCTGTCGCTGCTGAAACGCAGGACGCAGAGGCTGCCGAAGTTCCCAAAACAGAGGAGATCTCCGCAGCTGCTCCGGAACATCTTGCAGAAACCGCAGCCGCAGAAGAAAATGCCGAAAAGGGCAAAATACGTTTCTGCGATCAATGCGGTGCAAAGATCACAAGTCCGAACGCAAAATTCTGTGCGGAATGCGGAAACAAACTTTCATAAAAAACACGATCGGCGGATGGAGTTCCATCCGCCGATCAGTCTGTCGAAAAAGTTTTTAACAATTTTGCGCGCAGCGCAAAATTGAAAAGCTGGTCCAGCGCAGCCGCGCTGGTGGGGTCAAGGGGCGAAGCCCTTGTCGCGCTCCGCAGAGCGCGAAATTCCCCTTACGAAGGCGCCTCTGCAAAGGGTGTGAATAAAACGACGCAAGCGTCGTTTCCGCTGTAAGCGGCAAGAGGGGAACGCTTCTGCAAAAACAAACTTCGTTTGTTTGAGAGCGTTCCCCTTGGCATTAACGGCTATTATAATTTATGCCTTGCAAAACAGCCCGGTGAGCTGTTTTGCAATAAAGAGCAATTTGTTTTTATAAAAAAATCCGTTGCTTGACAACAAACTATACTATATTTATCAACAAGCTGCGATCGGCGGATGGAGTTCCATCCGCCGATCTTCTTTGCTTTTATTACTCTTATTTATTTTCGATAACGTGAACGTCAAGCTGATCGTATGGTATCTTTATGCCCTCTTCATCAAACTTTTCTTTCACCTGTTGGATAAGGTCAAAGTAAACGTCCCAGTAGTGAGCGTTTTCCGTCCAGACGCGAACGGTGATATTTACGGAACTTGAAGAAAGTTCGCTTATTCTGACAAAAATATCCTTTTCTTTGTTGATGAACGGGTGAGCATTTATAACGCTTTTAATGGCTTCCATGGCTTTATTGTGATCGCTGCCGTAGGAAATGCCGAACACAAGGTCGACCCGACGGTCACTTTCCGAACTGTAGTTCACTAACGATGATGTGGAAACAACGCCGTTCGGAATGTAGATATCCTTATTGTCAAGTGTGACGATCTTTGTAAAAAGTATGGAAACTTCTTCAACGATACCCGCATATGCGCCGATCTCAACGTAATCACCGACTTTAATGGTGCGGTTGACAAGCAGCAGCACGCCGCCTGCAACATTTGAAAGGCTGTCTTTCAATGCAAGACCTACCGCAACGCCCGCCGTACCAAGTACAGTGATTATGGAAGTCATAGGTATTCCCAGAACACTAAGTACTATTATAAGAACAAGAGCGGTGATAACTATTTTTATCACAGAGGATAAAAATTTCTGAACGGTCTTATCCATTTTGCTGTGCTCAACGCCTTTGGCAAAAAGGTTAAGTATCAGCTTATTGAGAAAAGACCCCACAATGTAAATGACTATCGCTATGAGAAGCGTGGGAATGAAGTTCACAACGTTCTGAATGATACTTTCAAAATATTTCATATCATTTCTCCTTCCGGTAATTTAATAATATCACTATATCGCATTTTTTATGTCATTAATAGTAGAATATTATGTATTTTTGTTGAAATTTATGTTAACCCGTCTGCGGGTATGCTGCAATGTGCGCGTTCACAAATATTCCTAAAAATATGCTATAAAAAGTGATTTTTTTATCAAAAAATATATTGCAAATTTATCAGAAATAAGCTATAATAAATTATATATTGATTTAAGGAGATCTTTCTATGAATATGCAAATGGAACTTTCTTATGTGTTTGCCGTGGTAATTACGGGACTGGTGGTAGTTTTCCTCGGATTGGTGCTCCTGATAGCGTTTATAAGCCTTATCGGAGCGTTCTTCAAGAAAATGAACCAAAAGAACAAGCCCGCCGCTAAAACTTCCGCTCCGCCTGCCGCAGCGGTAAAGTTACAGCCTGCCGCACCTGTTCAGCCTGCTGTTTCTTCCGAAGACGACGAAGTGATCGCTGTTATTTCCGCAGCAGTTGCAATGATGAGCGCGGCTGACGGAAAAACTTACCGCGTAAGATCCGTTCGCGCCGCTTCAGGTGTTTCCGCAGGAAATGCATGGGCTGCCGCCGCACGCGCCGAAGCTGTAAAACCGTTTTGACGGCTGCACAATTAATATAAATCTACTCAGAAAGGAAAACGAGCCAAATGTTTGAAGTTTTTAAGGACGCCATAACCGAACTTGCGGCAACAAGCGGATTTGCCGCCATCGGTTGGAAAGAAATAGTGATGATACTTATTTCTTTCGTGTTTATGTATCTTGCGATCGCAAAGAATTTCGAGCCGCTGCTGCTGCTCCCGATCTCTTTCGGTATGCTTTTAACGAACCTGCCCCTTTCGGGACTTTATAACCCGGATCTGTTCATTATCAACGAGGAGGGGCATATCGACGTACTGAACGTCCTCACCAACGGCGGTCTGCTCGACCTGCTGTATCTGGGCGTAAAATTGCAGCTTTACCCGCCGCTCATCTTCCTCGGGATAGGTACTATGACCGACTTCTCTCCCCTTATCGCAAATCCGAAAAGCTTTCTCCTCGGTGCTGCCGCTCAGGCGGGAATTTTCTTCACCTTTATCGGCGCGGCTCTGCTCGGAATGTCACCTACGGAAGCGGGTTCTATCGCTATCATAGGCGGCGCGGACGGTCCTACGGCTATCTACGTTTCCAGTAAGCTGCTGAAACCTACAGACACTATCGACACAGGTACCATTGCACTGGCGGCTTACACTTACATGGCTCTCGTTCCCATTATCCAACCGCCTATCATGAAACTCCTTACCACAAAGAAAGAACGCTCCGTTGTTATGGAACAGCTCAGAACTGTTTCCAGAACCGAAAAGATAATTTTCCCAATTGCCGTAACGATAGTAATTTCCCTGCTCGTTCCTTCCGCTGCTCCCCTTGTCGGTATGCTCATGCTGGGAAATCTTCTCAAAGAAAGCGGCGTTTGCCAGCGTCTTGTTGAGACTGCACAGAACGCGCTTATGAATATAGTTACGATCTTCCTTGGTGTTTCCGTTGGTGCAACAACTCAGGCAGACAAGATACTGAACCTTTCATTTGCAAAAGTCATAATCCTTGGCGTTATCGCATTCTCTATCGGAACTGCCGCAGGCGTTCTTTTCGGAAAACTTATGTACGTTGCCACAAAGGGCAAAGTAAATCCCCTCATCGGTTCGGCGGGCGTATCCGCAGTACCTATGGCGGCGAGAGTTTCCCAGAAAGTGGGAGCAAGCGAAAATCCCACGAATTTCCTGCTCATGCACGCTATGGGACCGAACGTTGCAGGCGTTATCGGCTCGGCTGTTGCAGCGGGCGTATTGCTCAGCATAATTTAAAAAGTATATTTCAGAACAGTTCCCCTCGCCTTTATGACGAGGGAAACTTATTCTGTGGAAAAAATTTTAACAATTTTGCGCGCAGCGCAAAATTGAAAAGCTGGTCCAGCGCAGCCGCGTTGGTGGGGTCTAAGGGAAAAACGGATGCTTCGCATTCGTCTAGACCCCTTGTCGCCGAAACGAACGCAGTTCGTTT
>CANQPX010000010.1 GCA_947625915.1 uncultured Clostridia bacterium | reverse complement strand
TTCATTATATCACATCCTCACTCGCTTGTCAAGTACTTTTTCAAAATTTCTTTTCAGAATTTTTTCTAAGTCCCTCATGCCCTTCGTGAGTCAGCTTTATCAGTATACTACATCTGCAATGTTTTGTCAAGCGTTTTTTTAATAATCAGCGTTTTGCACATAAAAATTTGTCAAAAAATATTGTAATCACAGCATATTGCACATAAAATTGGCAAATCGGGCAATTTTCACCTGCTGACGATCACGAAATTCCGCTCAGAATAAGGTTAAGATAGTCAAGTTTTTCTTCGCTGACATCTTTTACCTGACCGTCAACATCACTTACGACCATACAGAAATTCATCACACAGTTATTTCCCGACTCGGTATCGGTGTAATGGTACCTATAAGTATAAGTTTCGGTGTTTGAATTGCTGTCTTTCACAACGGCATAAGGTTTCAGCCCGAGTTTTCTCTCGGCTTCTTTGTATTTCATGCCGAAATCTATCGAAGATGTCTCAAACTTTTCTGAAAGCTTTACGCCCATCCAGTTATGTTTCAAAACTCCGAAGCTGTAAAGCGTAACTTTCGTTATATTGCCCGTTCCGTCCTCGTCTAACATCACCGCCCACTGCGGAACTTTTATGCCGCCCACATCAGCGTCTTTCTCCGATTCGCATATATAATCATAGTCTGCGATATAATTCAATGCTCCGTAAGCCGAGCTTTCCCCGGGAATGAAATCCGTTTCCGTATCTGCGCTGACCTTTTCCACATCTCTGCCCAACGGGACTTTATCGAAAAGTCTGCGTCCCTCGCCGGACTTTACCGCGGAAACTATACATATAATTATTATCGTTATCAGCACTGCTGCGATCAGGACAGAGGCAATGCCGACGGCGAACGCGCGTTTATTTTTGCCGTCTTTACGGTTCTTGGCGGAACTTTTCTTTTTTGTCGATCTTGTGTTTTCTTTAATGTTTTCATTTTCATCGGCGGCATTATCATTTATGACATCATTTGCGGTAAAAATTATTTCCGCGCCGCAGCTGCGGCAAATAACATCATTTTCCGCGACTTCCGATCCGCACTCGGTGCATCTCATATATGCTTCTCCTTTCGCACTTACAACATAGTATTGCTCTCATTGTCTGCTCATATACATATAGTATAACACTTAACGCGAATTTTGTCAACAATTAGTGCAAATTGCTGTATCCGCCTTTAAAAATGAAATTTAAAATTAAAATTATTCCAGTTTTCAAAGATATTTAACCTATATTCATAAAATATTTACGCATTTTTGCAAGTTTTATCGAAAAAACTTGCAAAAATCCCTTGACAAGCGTTTTTTTATGTGTTATCATATATATTGAATTCAAGTCAGTCGGAATTCGGCTTGAAGATAGTTATCCGAATTTTTTTCAGGAGAGTGAGTATATGCTTTTAAAAGAAGGCGAGATCAGAATACCTTCGGGTTGTGCCATATCCGGCTTTATCAGCCGCGACGGCAGAAGACTCAACGGCAGCGATGTCGTTAAGTCCATTTCCTATATGCACGACCGCTCCAACGGTCTGGGAGGCGGCTTCGCAGGCTACGGTATCTATCCCGAATACAAAGACCTGTACGCGTTCCACGTGTTCTACAATTCCAATACCGCAAGAGAACAGACCGAACGTTTCCTCGACCGCCATTTCGATGTGGTCAACCTCAGCCGTATCCCCACAAAGAAAGTCCCCGCAATAACCAACGAACCCCTTATCTGGAGATATTTCGTAAATCCCCTGCCCACAAAGATCGCTTCGTCCCAACTCGACGAAAAAGAATTTGTCGCAAAATGCGTTATACGCATAAATAACGATATAGACGGCGCATATGTTTTTTCCAGCGGAAAAAACATGGGCGTTTTCAAAGCTGTGGGTTTCCCCGAGGACGTGGGAGAATTCTACCGCCTTGACGAATATAACGGCTACGCTTGGACAGCTCACGGACGTTACCCCACAAATACCCCCGGCTGGTGGGGCGGCGCACACCCGTTCTCACTGCTCGACTATACTATAGTACATAACGGAGAGATCTCCTCTTACGATGCGAACCGCCGCTTTATCGAAATGTTCGGCTATAAATGTACGCTTCTTACCGATACGGAAGTCATCACATACATTTTCGATTACCTCAACAGAAAACAGCAGCTCAGCCTCGAGGATATCTCCGGCATAATCGCCGCGCCTTTCTGGAGCGAAATAGACGCCTTGGAAAAGACCGACCCCGAAAAAGCCGCCAAACTCAAATATTTCCGCAACGCTTTTTCCAGTCTGCTGATAACAGGTCCTTTCTCCATAATACTCGGCTACACAGGCGGACTTATGGCGCTTAACGACAGACTGAAACTCCGTTCGATGGTAGTTGCCGAAAAAGAAGATATGGTATATATCGCCAGCGAGGAATGCGCTATCCGCGCAATTTGCCCCGACGCAGAAAACGTATGGAGCCCCCGCGGCGGCGAGCCTGTAATTGTAGATCTTAGCGAGGAGGGTAAAAGAAAATGCCTGTAAACTTTTTTCCTGCCCAGTTCGAGGTGCTCCGTAATACGGATAAATGCATAAAATGCCGCGCCTGCGAACGTCAGTGTTCAAACGAGGTACACTATTATGATGCGGATTATGATAAAATGCTTGCAAACGAAAGTAAATGCGTTGACTGCCAGAGATGCGTATGCATCTGCCCTACAGGCGCATTGAAGATCCGCCCCAACGAAAATTCTTTCCGCGAAAGCGCAAACTATACCCAGCAGATAATGATCGAAAACTACCGTCAGGCGGGAAGCGGCGGCGTTCTGCTCTCCTCTATGGGAACGCCCAAAGATTACCCCGTTTACTGGGATAAAATGCTCATAAACGCTTCGCAGGTAACTAACCCGTCCATAGACCCGCTCCGTGAACCTATGGAGACAAAAGTTTTCCTCGGCAAAAAACCGAGCCATATCGTCAAGAACCCCGACGGTTCGGTAAATACCGACCTTCCGCCATATCTTGAACTTAACGTTCCGATAATGTTCTCCGCAATGTCTTACGGTTCGATATCCAAGAACGCTCACGAAAGCCTTGCAAGAGCCGCAGAGGAACTGGGTACATATTACAACACCGGCGAAGGCGGTCTGCATAAGGATTTCTACAAGTACGGAAAGAACACCATAGTTCAGGTAGCTTCGGGACGTTTCGGCGTTTTCAAGGGATATCTTGACGCGGGAGCGGCTATCGAAATAAAAATGGGACAAGGCGCAAAACCCGGTATCGGCGGACATCTTCCCGGCGCAAAGATCGGCGAGGACGTTTCCAGAACGCGTATGATCCCTATGGGAACAGACGCTATCTCACCTGCTCCTCACCACGATATATATTCTATCGAGGATCTTCGCCAGCTTATTTTCTCACTTAAAGAAGCTACCGAATATACAAAACCCGTTATCGTAAAGATCGCCGCCGTGCATAACGTTGCGGCTATAGCATCGGGTATAGCGCGTTCAGGCGCGGATATAATTGCCATAGACGGTTTCAGAGGCGGAACGGGCGCTGCTCCCACAAGGATACGCGACAATGTGGGTATCCCGATAGAACTTGCCCTTGCTTCTGTTGACCAGCGTCTCCGCGATGAAGGCATAAGAAATGAAGTATCAATAGTTGTAGGCGGTTCAGTAAGATCATCTTCCGACGCGGTAAAAGCTATCGCTCTTGGCGCGGACGCTATTTACATAGGAACTCCCGCACTTCTTGCGCTGGGCTGTCACCTTTGCAGGAGCTGCCACGAGGGCAGGTGCAACTGGGGCATAGCGACACAGCGTCCCGACCTTGTAAAACGACTCAATCCCGAAATAGGCTATAAACGGCTCGTAAATCTTGTACACGCTTGGGATCACGAGATCAAGGAAATAATGGGCGGCATGGGTATAAATTCCATTGAAGCACTTCGCGGCAACAGACTCATGCTCCGCGGCGTTGGTCTGAACCAGAAAGAACTTGACATTCTGGGAATACAGCACGCCGGTGAATAACAGGCTTCGCCGGTTATTCAGAGTTGAGAGTTAAAAGTTAAGAGTTGAGATATTGACATAAACTGTCAGTTCCCTATTCTAAACTTAATTAAGAAAGGCTAAATCTAAACCCTAAATTGAGTTTTACAATAATTAAAATTTAAGGTTGGAATATAAGCGTTTCTGCAATATCTCAACTCTCAAAACTCAACTCTCAACTCTCAAAACTTAACTCTTATAGAAAGGTTGTTTTACGGATGAAAAGAGTGTATGTAAACGAAGATTGGTGCTTAGGCTGCCATCTTTGCGAATATTACTGCGCTTTTGCCAACAGCGGCGAGACCGACATGGCAAAAGCTTTCAAGCTTGACAGAGCGCCCGTTCCGCGCATAACCG
Source organism: uncultured Clostridia bacterium (assembly GCA_947625915.1). Lineage (GTDB taxonomy): Bacteria > Bacillota > Clostridia > Oscillospirales > Ruminococcaceae > RGIG8773. The sequence continues at coordinate 51,144 of CANQPX010000010.1, read as the reverse complement.
TTGAAGAAGGCGACGGCATAAACTTTGCCGTCCAGTGCCGCCACTGTGCGGAACACCCCTGCGTAAAAGGCTGCATAACAGGCGCGCTTTCGGTGGAAAACGGAGTTATCTCGGTAAACACCGACCGCTGCGTAGGCTGTTATACCTGCGTTCTTTCCTGTCCTTACGGCTGTATCGTGATCGACGAAAAGAACGGCGGAAAAACTATTGCAAAATGCGATCTCTGCATCAAGAACAATTCGGGCGAACCCGCCTGCGCGGCAAATTGTCCCAACAGGGCGATAGTTTTCGAGGAAAGGGGCGAAGAGTAATGAAGTATGTAATTATAGGCAATTCCGCCGCTGCCATCGGAACTATCCAAGGCATACGTTCCGTCGATACAAAAGGACAGATAGTAGTTATTTCGGACGAAACTTATCATACATATTCACGTCCCCTTATTTCCTACTGGCTTAAAGGTGACGTAACGGACGAAAATATGCGTTACCGCGATGAAGATTTTTACGAAAAGAACGATGTTGACACGCTCCTCGGCACAAGAGTCACAAAGATAAACGCTGCCAAAAAGACCGTTACCATTGAAAACGGCAATGAGATAAATTACGACAAACTTATGGTGGCAACAGGTTCAAAACCTTTCGTCCCGCCTATGGACGGCTTGGATAAAGTTAAAAACAAGTTCACCTTTATGACATTTGACAGCGTAAAAGCGATAAAAGAAAAAGTTTCCGAGGGAATGAAAGTCCTTATCGTCGGAGCGGGACTTATCGGTCTTAAAGCAGCCGAAGCGCTGGAACATTACGGCGCGGATATGACGGTAATAGATCTTGCGGACAGGATACTACCTTCGATCCTTGACCCGGAAGCTTCCTCGATAATGCAGAAGCACATCGAAAGCAAGGGCGTTAAGTTCATTCTCGGAACAAGCGTTAAAGAGTTCGGCGAAAATTCCGCTGTTTTGGCAAACGGCGATAAAGTGGGATTTGATATGGTGATACTTGCGGTGGGCGTTCGCCCCAATACGGAACTTGTTTCCGAAGCGGGAGGAAAAGTGGAACGCGGCATAGTTACCGATGACCGCCAGATGGTGGAAGGCTTGAAAGACGTTTTCGCGGCAGGAGACTGCACCGAATCACTTGACATCACAACGGGACAGCGGAAGATCCTCGCACTTCTCCCAAATGCTTTCATGCAGGGCGAAGCAGCGGGAAAAAATATGGCGGGAACAGACTTCCGCTATCTCAACGCCATTCCAATGAACGCAATAGGATTTTTCGGACTGCATATAATCACGGCGGGAAGTTATGACGGCGAAGCTTTTGTTGAAACGGACGGCGAAAGGAATTACAAGAAGCTTGTTTCAAAGTACGGCGAACTCAAAGGCTTTATCCTTATGGGAGACGTTAAACGTGCGGGTATCTACACTTCCCTTATAAAACAGCATATCGCCGTTGACGAGTGCGACTTCGAGCTTTTGAAGAAAGCTCCGCAGATGATGGCGTTTACAAGAGAACGCCGCAACGATAAGCTTGCAGGAGGTGTCGGAAATGCCAACTAAAATAAATGCGGCAGGTATGCATTATAAAGACCTTAACCACATCGTCAGCACCGCAAACGACAAGGATATAATCATCGAAAACGCTCTCGGACACCGTTACATCGGCACAGGAGCGCAGGATAAGAACATCGAGATACACGGTATCCCGGGCAACGCCCTCGGCGCATATCTTAACCGTACACGCATAACCGTTTTCGCCAACGCTCAGGACGCCACAGGCGATACGATGAATTCCGGAGAAATAATAATCCACGGCAACTGCGGCGACGCTGCAGGCTACGGTATGCGTGACGGAAAAATACTCATCAAGGGCAACGCAGGTTACCGCGCGGGAATACATATGAAAGAATATCAGCAGCACATACCTTTCCTCGTTATCGGCGGAAAAGTAGGCGACTTCCTCGGCGAATACCAAGCGGGCGGAAGGATAATCGTCCTCGGTATAGGACATGAGGAGAGCTGCCCCGTGGGAAGTTTCTGCGGAACAGGTATGCACGGCGGAGCGATCTATATCCGCACCGATCATGCGCCTGTCGGTCTGCCCGTACAGGTGAAATGCACCGACGCGACAAAGGAGGATATTGAAAATATCCGTCCGGATATCGAAGAATTCGCCGAAAATTTCGGCTGTAACGCAGCGGATATCATGAAGGATCATTTCTTCAAGCTGACCCCGAATACCGCAAGTCCCTACAAACAGCTTTACGTCAATAACTGACGTTCCCCCCCGTCTTGAAATCGGACGGGATCTGTGATATAATAATTGCAAATACCATTTACGGGAGGAAATTACCATGCAGGATAAAAAAAGCATTATAATTTTCTCAGCCGAGGGAGATACTCTCGACAATATCGCCCTTGCCGCAGGAGAATTCGGCGAAGTCTCCGTTTCCGACGGCAGCGGCGCAAGAGATCTGCTGACGGAAAAACATTTCGATATGGTTTTCGTCAACACTCCTCTTGAAAAGGAATTCGGGCTTGATCTCGCGGCATTTGCCCTGAAACAAGGCTGCGGAACGATAATTGCCGCTTCAGCAAAAAACTGCGGCGGGATCGCAAAAAAAATAGGCGATAAAAATATTTTCATTCTTCCCCGCCCTCTTAATAAAGCATTTCTGATGCAGGCTCTTCGGTTCGTTGCACTGTCGAAAGGGGTTCGGGACGAGCTTGAAGCCCGCAATGCCGCTCTTGAAACAAAACTTAAAGATGTACGGCTCGTGGACAGGGCAAAATGCGTTCTTGTGGAATATCTCCGCATTTCCGAAGCGGACGCCCACCGCCAGATACAAAAACGGGCGATGGACACGCGCCTTCCGCAGGTGGAAGTGGCGCGGGATATCCTCAAGACCTACGAAATGTGACCGAAAGGGATATTTTTATGAAATTTACAAAAATGCACGGCATCGGCAACGACTACGTTTATGTGAACTGCTTTGAAGAAACGGTAAACGACCCGGAATATGTTTCAAAAATAGTCAGCGACAGGCATTTCGGCATAGGCTCTGACGGATTGGTGCTGATAATGCCGTCGGAAAAGGCTGACTTCCGAATGAGAATGTTCAACGCGGACGGTTCGGAGGGAATGATGTGCGGGAACGCTTCCCGCTGTATCGGGAAATTCGTCTATGACCACGGACTTACCGCAAAAACGGAAATTACCCTTGAAACAAAAAGCGGCGTAAGATCTTTGCGGCTCTTCCCCGAAAACGGAAAGATAGAGACCGTTGAGATCGACATGGGAGAGGCTATCTTAAAGCCGTCACTTATCCCAATGAAAGCAGACGGCGAAACTTTCATAAACAAGCCTATCGAAGTAAACGGCAGCGCATACAATATTACAGCCGTTTCAATGGGAAATCCCCACTGCGTGATATTCACCAATGGGATCGACAGCCTCGATCTCGAAAAGATAGGTCCCGATTTCGAGAACCACCCGCTTTTCCCCGAAAGAGTGAACACGGAGTTCTGCGAGATCATTGACGATCACACAGTGAAAATGCGCGTCTGGGAACGTGGCAGCGGCGAAACATGGGCTTGCGGAACAGGTGCCTGCGCGTCAGCGGCAGCTTCGGTGCTTTGCGGACACTGCAAAAAGGACGAAGAGATCACATTGCTTCTGCGGGGAGGAAAACTTGCCATAACATACCGCTCGGACGGTCATGTTATCAAGCGCGGACCTGCGGCGGAAGTTTTTTGCGGCGAGATCGACGTTGAAAACGCCGCAAGGAACAATCCCACATATAATTGACCGAAAGGACGGATACCAATGGCTTATATAAACGAAAATTTTCTTGCTCTGAAAGAAAATTACCTTTTCATCGATATTGCAAAAAAAATAAAGGCATATCAGGCGGAAAACCCCGATAAGACTCTCATAAGAATGGGTATCGGCGATGTTACCCTGCCCATCGCGCCCGTTACTGCGGAAGCTATGAAAAAAGGCGCGGAAGAAATGACCCATAAGGAAACTTTCAGAGGTTATGAGGACAGCGGACGGGGCTACGAATTTCTCCGTAAAGCCGTTGCGGGATATTACAAAAGTTTCGGCGCGGACATTGATCCGGAAGAAATACTTATAAGCGACGGTGCAAAAAGCGACTGCGGAAATATCGTTGATATTTTCGGCGAAAACAACACCGTTCTCATCACCGACCCCGCGTATCCGGTTTATGTCGATTCCAACACCATGAGCGGCAAAAAGATAGTGTATGCTTCTTCAAACGAAGAAAACGGCTTTGCGGCAATGCCCGATGATAACGTTGACTGCGATATCATCTATCTTTGCTCCCCCAACAACCCCACAGGTTCGGTATACACGAAGCCGCAGCTCGAAAAATGGGTAGCTTACGCAAAAAGCAAGAAAGCGATCATAATTTTCGACTCGGCATATGAAGCCTTTATCCGTGATGAAACACTTCCCCGCAGCATTTTCACAATAGACGGAGCAAGAGAATGTGCCATTGAGATATGTTCGCTTTCCAAAACGGCGGGATTTACGGGAATGAGATGCGGTTACACGGTGATCCCGAAGGAACTGAACGCTTACACATCGGACGGCAAAGAAGTAAATGTGTTCAAGATCTGGTGCAGACGTCAGGGCAGCAAGTTCAACGGCGTGTCATACCCGGTGCAGTGTGCGGCAGCGGCGGTATTCAGTCCCGAAGGGCTTTCACAGACTAAGAAGAACATTGACTATTACATGGAAAATGCCCGCATCATGTCAGAGACCTGCGATGAACTGGGAATAAAATACACAGGCGGAAAGAATTCCCCGTACATCTGGTTAAAGTGTCCGAACGGCATGGGCAGCTGGGAATTTTTCGACTATCTTCTGAAAGAGATACAAGTTGTGGGGACGCCGGGAGAAGGATTCGGACCAAACGGAAAGGGTTGGTTCAGGCTGACGGCGTTCGGATCGAAAGAGAACACGGTCGAAGCCATGTCAAGGCTGAAAAAATTATTAAAATAGAAATTACGAGCGGCTGACAGGATCAGCCGCTTTTGCTTGTCGAAAAAGTTTTTAACAATTTTGCGCGCAGCGCAAAATTGAAAAGCTGGTCGAGCTGAGCCCAGCTCGCGGGGTCAAGGGGCGGAGCCCATTGTCGCCATCCGCAGATGGCGAAATTCCCCATACGAAGGCGCCTCTGCAAAGGGGTGAATTGCAACCGAAGGTTGCAAGAGGGGAACGCTCTGCAAGAGAGAGCGTTCCCCTTGGCACTAACGATTAATTGTAATTAAATCCTTGCCAAACAGCCCGGTGAGCTGTTTGGCAATAAAGAGCAATTTGTTTTTCTAAAAAATCCGTTATTTGACAATAAACTATATTATGTTTTATCAATAAGTCCGGGCGGTTGACAAGATCAGCCGCTTTAATTATTTTTTAGAAATTTTAACAAAATTCACTTGATATCTTTGGTTTAAAATACTATAATAAACTTAGTATTGTATGAAAGGAAGTCCTTTGATTTGGTAACAGACCTTACCAAGGGTAGACCGTCTTCACTTATCTGGCGGTTTACTTTGCCTATGCTGATAAGTATTATTTTCCAACAAATGTATAATATCTGCGACAGCGTCATCGCGGGAAATTTTATCGGAACTACCCCCGCCGAAGGCGAACTTGCCCTCGCAGCCGTGGGCGCGTCATATCCCGTAACTATGCTTTTCATACAGATAGCAAACGGCATAAACGCAGGCTGCGCTGTCGTTATATCACAACTCTTCGGCGCAAAAGAATATGTCCGCATGAAAACCGCTGTATCAACTTCAATAATAACCACACTCGTTATCGCGGTGATACTTACAGCTGCGGGACTTTTACTCAGCGAACCGATCATGACCGCACTCAACACCAAAGAGGATATCTTTTCCGACGCGGTCATATATCTGAGCATTTACATAGCGGGACTCATCTTCCTTTTCCTGTACAACGTCTGTACGGGAATTTTTACCGCTCTGGGAGATTCAAAAACACCGCTTATATTCCTTATCGCTTCATCGGTGGGAAATATTATCCTCGATCTGCTGATGGTAATAGTTTTCAGAATGGGCGTCGCAGGCGTTGCTTGGGCAACTTTCATCGCACAGGGCATCTCCGCAGTCCTTGCGGCGATCGCACTGTTTTTCCGCTTGAAAGGCATAACGGCAGCCCACAGGAGCCCGCTTTTCTCACCGCATATGCTGAAAACCATAAGCAGGATTGCGATACCTACGATCTGTCAGCAAAGCTTCGTTTCGGTGGGCAACCTTATGATACAAGGACTTGTAAATGACATGGGTTCTGCCGTAATAGCAGGTTATTCCTCGGCAATAAAGCTGAACACTTTTGCGGTAAACGCTATGGCTTGCATTTCCAACGGAATAAGTTCATATGCGGCGCAAAATATCGGCGCGGGCAAACATGACCGAATTCCCGCAGGATTTAAAGCGGGGATAGTTTTTACGGCAATATGCCTTGTGCCGTTCCTGATATGCTATATCATATTCCCGAACGCAATGATAGGCATTTTCTCAAAGGAACTTTCCGCGGAAGCTCTGAAAACGGGAGCGTCTTTCCTGAGAGCGGCTTCACCGTTCTACGCGGTACTCGGCTTGAAACTGCTTTCGGACGGCGTCCTTAAAGGCGCGGGCGCAATGCGTTCTTTCATGTCGTCAACATTCAGCGATCTTGTGCTGAGAGTTCTGCTTTCATATCTGTTAGTGCCGAGGATAGGCTTTGACGGTTTTCTTTGGGCATGGCCCATAGGCTGGACGCTTTCAGCACTGTTGGCATTTTACTTCTACTTCAGGGGCAATTGGAAACATACAGCATTTGCCGACTCTCTCGGCGGAAAAACAAACTCCGCCGCAAAAGATTGATTTTCAAGAACGAAAGGTCTGAAAAAAATGATAATAGATTCACACGCACATATTTTCCCCGATAAAATAGCACAAAAAGCCGTTGCGGGAATAGGAAATTTCTATAAAGAACTTACAATGCACTGCGACGGCACGGCAGCTTCTCTGATAAAACAGGGTGAAGCCGCGGGAATATCAAAATTCATAGTTCAATCCGTTGCAACGGTTCCCGTTCAGGTGGAAAGCATAAATGATTTTATCGCGGACTGCGTAAAAAAATATCCCGATAAGTTCATAGGATTTGCAGCAATGCACCCCGACTACGAAGAACCGGAAAAAGAAATAGAACGGGCGATCTCCCTCGGTCTGAAAGGCGTGAAACTGCATCCGGATTTTCAGCAGTTCGCAATAGACGATCCGAAAGCTATGAAAATTTACGAAATCATCGAAGGACGTCTCCCGCTGCTTATCCATACGGGAGATATACGGTACAAATATTCTCACCCGCAAATGCTTGTGAACGTTCTTGAACGTTTCCCGAAGCTTGACGTTATAGGAGCGCACTTCGGCGGTTGGTCGGAATGGGACAATGCGGCAAAAATACTCGGAGGACGCCGCTTGTGGGTAGATACTTCAAGTTCGCTCTACTCTATGTCTCCCGAACACGCAAGGGAACTCATTGACGCGTTCGGTACCGAAAATGTTCTGTTCGGAACGGACTATCCCATGTGGACGGCGGAACATGAACTTGAACTGTTCAATAAAATTCCACTTAACGAAAAAGAGCGGGAAATGATCCTTCACGAAAACGCGGAAAAATTATTGAATATATGAAAGGAGCCGTCATATGTATTCCGTTGAGGATATAAAAGCCATAACTTTACCTATATTCAAGGAATATAATGTAAAAAGTGCAGTGCTTTTCGGTTCATATGCAAAAAATACTGCCGTTAACAACAGCGATATAGACATATGCGTCGACAGCGGACTGAAAGGGCTGCGCTTTTTCGGGCTGCTTGAAGATGTATGCACATCTGTTGACTGCCCTGTTGATCTGATAGATATTTCCGAAATAGATGTAAATTCACGGATATATAATGAAATACAGAATACGGGAGTGATGATTTATGAAGCGAACCGACATTGATATGCTTAACGGGGGAATATGCGGGAAATTACTGATATTTGCACTGCCGCTGGCTCTGACGGGAATGCTGCAGCAGCTTTTCAACGCTGCGGACGTTGCCGTGGTGGGACGTTTTGTAGGGGAAAACGCTATGGCAGCCGTTGGAAGCAACAGTGCGATAATAGGCTTGCTCGTAAACGGATTTATAGGCATGGCTCTGGGCGCAAATGTCGTTATCTCCAACTTTACGGGTCAGGGCGATAATGAGTCTGTTTCAAAATGCGTGCATACATCGATACTGTTCTCATTGATAGGCGGGGTGTGCGTAACGCTTATCGGAGAAAAATTTGCGCCGGGCATACTGGAACTTATGAGCGTTCCGGAGGAAGTTTTCCCAATGTCGCTGGCATATCTGCGGATATATCTTCTGGGAATGCCGGTAATTTTCCTTTATAACTTTGAATCGGCGATCTTCCGAAGTCAGGGCGATACGAAAACTCCGCTGTTCTGCCTTATAATTTCGGGCATAGCAAATGTCCTGCTCAATCTGCTTTTTGTATGTGTTGTGGGAATGGACGCGGACGGCGTTGCATTGGCAACGGTCATTTCCAACCTGATAAGTTCGGCACTGCTGTTCTTCCTTTTATGCCACAGAGAATATCCGATAAAAATAACCTTGTCCGATATAAAGATACACGGCAGCGTGCTGTCAAAAATAGTCCGCATAGGACTTCCCGCGGGACTGCAAAGCATGGTATTTTCTTTGTCAAATATGTGCATACAGTCGGCGGTGAACAGCCTTGGCTCGGAAGTAATGGCAGCTTCCTCGGCAGCGTTCAACATTGAGATACTCGCTTATTATCTCGTAAACTCATTTGGTCAGGGCTGTACGACTTTTGTAGGGCAGAATTACGGCGCGGGACAGCTTGAAAGGTGCAGGAAGATAACAAAAAGAAGTCTTATCCTCGACGTAGGGATAACATTTGCGGCATCGATGATAATAATGCTTTTCGGAACGCCGCTGCTGAAAATTTTCAACGACAATCCCGCCATCGCCGAACTGGGCTTAGTGCGGTTAAAATACATACTTACGTTTGAATTTGTAAATGCGGTGATGGAAATAATGTCCGGTGCGATGCGCGGATATGGTTTTTCGCTGGTCCCAGCCGTTATAACGTTTGCGGGAGTGTGCGGGATACGCATTGTATGGGTCTACACGGTATTTGCGGAGAATTCTTCCTTTGACTCGCTGATGATGGTATATCCCGTAAGCTGGATAGTTACAGGCGCGGCGCTTGTCATAGCATATCTTCTGTTTGAAAGGCATCTGCGGAAAAAAGTTCTCCGCGAGCAGGAAGAAAACATACCGATCACCGAAGCAGGATAAAATTTGCCCCGCACGATAACGCGCGGGGTTTTGTCTGCTGCTTCAGCAGCAAGATCTTCCAAGCAGACACTGCATCTGAGATATACCCTTTTTCTGAGAAGTTATAATGTTTTGCAGTATAGGTCTGAGTTCCGTACAAATGCAGAACTTCAACGCAAGCTCGGACATACATACCGCTCCCATATGATGAGGTATCATCTCACGAATGAAATCCGCATCTATACAGTCCGTTGTACAAGCGTTCCTCATGCGCGAAAGCATCCTGCCGATAATATCCGCCGTGCGGCAGCTGTAATTCTTTATGTCACAGCTGCAGTTCGTAAGCTTGTCGGCAGTTTCCGAAACGGCTTTCATATCTTCTATGCTCTTTGTCTGTGAGGAAATGATGTTTTCCGCAATTTCTTTGAGTTTTTCGTCCTTAGTGATATCAAGGATATTTTTTGACATCGCTATCGCAGCCTCATGATGAGGGATCATCTGCGCTATAAAATTATGGGAAATGCTGTTAGTCAGTTCCGCACCTGTCATTCCCGCCGCCATGTCGGAAATTATGGAATAGAATTTTGCGAGATATTCCCCTGTTTGTGCGGAAGTATTACATTGTGTATTCATGTATACTTATCCTTTCGTTTATGTTCGGTCACGGCAAAAAGCATGACCCGCACGAAAAATATTTTTTCGGTCACAATATATTATGACAAGGATATTTTTTTGTTACAGGCAAAAGATCCCTTCCTGAAATGAAAATTTCCCTTACTTTTCGGCAAACAGCCCGCGGGGCATTGACTTTTCGGAAAAATTGGGATATAATAATATCTGACAAATATTTTATGAAAGGATATGTTTATTTAAATGAGCGAATGTACACACGACTGCTCCTCATGCAGCGAAAACTGCGGAGAGCGTACTGACCCCCAAAGCTTCATAGAACCCCTTAACGCCCACAGCAGCGTTAAAAAAGTCATAGGCGTCGTAAGCGGAAAAGGCGGCGTTGGAAAATCCCTCGTTACCGGTATGCTTGCAACTCTGTTTTCAAGAAAAGGTCATAAAACTGCCGTTATGGACGCCGATATAACAGGTCCTTCAATTCCGAAAATGTTCGGAGTCGGCGGAAGAGCAATGGGCGGTCCCGAAGGCATTATCCCCGCCGGAACACGGAACGGCATAAAGATCATGTCCGTAAATCTCCTGCTCGAAAACCCGAGCGATCCCGTTATCTGGAGAGGTCCCGTTATAGCGGGAGTCGTAAAACAGTTCTGGACAGATGTTGTATGGGGAGACATAGACTATATGTTCGTTGATATGCCCCCGGGAACAGGCGATGTTCCGCTGACAGTGTTCCAGTCGATCCCACTTGACGGAGTAGTAATAGTTTCATCACCTCAGGACTTGGTTGCAATGATCGTTAATAAAGCCGTTGCTATGGCAAATATGATGAATATCCCCATTCTCGGCGTCGTTGAAAACATGAGCTATGTGGAATGTCCCGACTGCGGAAAACAGATATTCCTCTACGGAAACAGCCACATAGATTCCGTCTGTGAGGAAAACCATATCCCGCTTCTGGGAAGAATACCCATTTCTCCCGATATCACCCACAACTGCGATATGGGACTTATAGAGGACTTTACAGGAGATTTCCTCGACTATGCCGTAGAAGTCATAGAAAAAATGCAGTAAAACGATTTTATCGGCGGAAAGCACGGCTCTTTCCGCCGATATCCATTATTTGCACCAAAACTTGTGCATAACATCAAAAAATCCTTATTAAAATTCTGCACTAATTTCTATTAATAATGTTTGACTGTTTTAAGAATTTATGATATAATATTATAAAGTGGCATGGCAGACCGTTCGCGTCTGTGCAAATTGCCGAATTTTACAGCCCGGATATCCCTTTTAAATTTCTGCGGACTGTAACTATCATTTATAGAAAGCGGTGTTTGATAATGGACAATAATCAGGTAAATGTCGGTTCTGAAAAAAAGCTTGGATTTTTCAGTTCAACATTCAAGGAATCTATGCTCTCCAAGCCGCAGGATGTTAACATTACCATCACTCCTTCATGTATCTTCGGAGTGGCATATTTGTGGGAACAAAAAGGCACAAAAGAGGACGGTCCCAATTATATGCGCTATACCTGCAATCTCGATGAAATAACCAAGATCGAGATAAACACAAACAACCGCAACAGTCCTATATATATCCAGTGTGATGATACTTCAAAAAGTGTTATTGAACGGAAAAGGATCATTTTGCCAAATTTTGATAATAACGAAGAGATCGTTAAGATAATCAAAGAAGCAAAAGATGCTTACGTTGAAAAACTTGAAAAGAAAAAAGCGGACGAAAAGAGCCAGAAACTTAAAGATCTTGAAAACCGCAAAAAGGCAACAGACGACGAGTTTGAGTCTATGACCAGCGGCTATAAGGAACTGCAAAAGTCAATGATGGCAGGAAAAGCCGAGCATAAGCCCGAGCCTGCTCCCATTCCCGAACCTAAACCTGCACCCGCTCCCGCTCCAAAGCCCGAGCCTGCGCCTGCACCCGCTCCGAAGCCCGAGCCTGCTCCCGCACCTGCTCCGAAGCCTGCTCCTGCGCCCGCATCTGCTCCGAAACCCGCTCCTGCACCTGCTCCCGCTCCGAAGCCTGCTCCTGCGCCCGCACCTGCTCCGAAACCTGCTCCTGCACCTGCTCCCGCTCCGAAGCCCGCCACGGAACATATCCATGAGCCAATTCCTTTCCCCGAACATATACGAGTTCCTAAGCCTAAGGATATCAAATCGGTGGATCTTCCAGAAACGAACCCTGACGACTATCCTCCGCTTGTTCCTCCCATAGATGAACCTCCAAAGGGCGGATCGGTCACTGTTGATGATATTGTCGGACTTGATGAGTTCCTCGGTATAAATGCAAACAGTTCCGCAGCAGAATCCTATATGGACGATCTTGAAGCCGAACCTGATGAAGCCGCTATAGAAGCGATGCCCGAAGAGATCCTCCAGAAAAAACCTGCGGAGATCGAAGAACTTGTTATCCCCGTAAAAGCCGCCGAAACAGGAGAGATCAAAGAACCAAAGATCGCCACTGTTTCTTTCCGCTCAAATACTATTGAAGAACTCGATACGGAAAAAGAGATAGCCAAGAAGCTTGCTCCTAAGCCCGAGCCTGTCAAAGAAACGCCCAAGCCCGAGCCGGAGCCCGAGCCTGAGCCGATCTTTGAAAAGAGCGGCGTAGATATGTCTCTTGACGAATTTGAAACGGCAATGAAAAAGCTTAGATCTATGCTTGACAACGGCGTTATCACGCAAAGTGAGTTTGCACAGGAAAAGAGAAAGCTGCTTTCAAATCTTTATTGATAAATAACTGAAAGTCCGCACGAAAAGGCGGACTTTTTATATGTTCTCTCCTGCTGCTCTTGCGGTGGAAAATGCTATCTGTAAATTAAATCCTCCCGTGTATGCGTCAACATCAAGCACTTCCCCCGCAAAAAATAATCCCTTGACAAGCTTTGATTCCATCGTTTTCGGAGAAACTTCCGAAACTTTTACCCCGCCGCTCGTGATTATCGCTTCGCTTATAGGTCGAAAACCCTTTACGGTCAGTGAAAGCCCTTTTATCAGCTTTGCAAGTTCCAAACGCTCCTGCTTGGTGACGGAATTAACCTGCTTATTGGGATCTATTCCCGACAATTTTACTATGACAGGTATCATTTTGGAAGGCAGAAGTTTTGAAAGGGAATTGGCGAAAATGCGGTTGGGGATCTCGGAAAGATCCCGCAATATCCGTTTGTCAAGCGTGGGAATATCCAGTGCGGGTTTTAGGTCAATGGAAATTTTATACCGTTTCCGCTCCGGTTCCCGTATGTGACTTGACGCGCTGAGTATCATAGGTCCCGATACGCCAAAATGCGTAAACAGCATCTCTCCCATATCTTTGTAAATTATTTTTCCGCTTTTCATGTCGATAAGGAAAATTTCCGTATTCTTTAAAGAAAGCCCCATCATTTCTTTGCAGAAATTTTCTTCCGTTTCCAAAGGCACGAGCGACGGTTTCAAAGGAACGATCGTATGACCGAGTTTTTCGGCAAATTTATAGCCGTCTCCGTCCGAACCTGTTCCCGGATAGGACTTTCCCCCTGTGGCGATAAGCACCGTTTCCGAACGGAAAATATCATTTCCGCAAGCGGCTCCGCATACCGCGCCGTTTTCCGCAATTATTTCCGAAACTTTTCTGTTTGCCGTAACGACTCCGCTTTTTTTACAGAATTTTTCCAGAGCGTTTACGATGTCCGCCGCTTTGTCGCTTACGGGGAAAACTCTGTTTCCCCGCTCGGTCTTTAACGGAACGCCCATATTTTCAAAAAATTCCATACAATCCGAGTTGTTGAAACGGCTGTATGCCGAATATAAAAAGCGGGAATTTACGGGAATGTTAGCAAAAAATTCTTCATCTGTACAGAAATTTGTAACATTACAACGTCCTTTTCCCGTAATTGAAAGCTTTTTTCCCAAACGATCGTTCTTTTCAAGGAGCAGGACTTTCCTGCCCCGCTCTGCGGCAGTTCCCGCAGCCATCATTCCCGCTGCACCGCCGCCCACGACAATACAATCAAAATTTTTCTCCGTCATTTGTCCTGTTCCTTATCATCAGTGCTTTTGTAAACTTCATATTCATCATAAATTTCTTCAAGGCGTTCATAGTTATGGATAACGTAGTCGCTTTTTCGCAGTCCTACCGCAACTATCAGCGCATTTATAACGCTCATCGGCGCAACGAGCGAATCCGCAAACGAGACCATATCGCTCCTTGCAAGAAGAATGTTATCCGCATATGCCGCAAGAGGAGACGCTTTGCTGTCGGTGATGGCAATTACTTTTGCCCCCTGTGCGGAAGCGTACTGGAACGCCTGAACGGTATGCTTTGAATATCTTGGAAAGCTTATGCCGATCATTATATCATTTTCACCTATGTTAAGTATCTGCTCGAACATTTCACTTGTGGAAGTTGTGTGTACGAGCTTTACGTTGTCGAACATCATATTGAAGTAGAACGACAGGAAACGCGCCAACACCGCCGCCGAACGCGCACCTATAACGTAAATGTTCTTCGCGCGGCAAAGCGTATCCACCGTGCGGTAAAATTCTTCCCTGTCGCCTTCTTCGAGTGTCTTTCGTATCTTGTCGATGTCCATATTAAGGACTTTTTCGTAAACATCGCTGCCGTCGTTGCCGCCAAGCTGATCGTTCATAACGTCAATGCGCTGAACGGTGGTAAGCTTGTTGCTGGTAAATTCTTTCAATGCTCTTTGCAGTTCCGGATAGCCCTCAAAACCAAGCTCCGTTGCAAATCTTACTACCGTTGATTCGCTGACGCCTGTTATCGCGCCGAGTTTTGAAGCCGTCATGAACGCTGCCTTATCGTATCTTGTCATAATGTACTCGGCGATCTTCTTATGCCCTTTTGAAAGGGAAGGCATTATCTCATGCAGCTTGTTGAAAAGGTTTGCGTCAGGCGCGGAATTCTGCGCGGGTTCCTGAACAGGATTTGTACTCATAAAAACTCCTCCTTAGAGTTACGTTATTCCCAAAGTTCGTTCTGCAGTTTTATAATTTCGCTCCGAAGCTTTTCCGAAGCGGCAGTATCTTTTATATATATCCCTTTTTCGCAGATCACCGCATCTCCCTCACGGACGTCCGCGCCAAGCTTTGAAACGGGAACTTCAAAATGCTTGTCCTCGTTTTCGATAACGGCTGTGCCATCTTCTATCCTGTCAACTATCAGCATAAAAAATTCCCTCTCTATTTATCTGTTTTTACATATATCCTTTCACCGTCGGAATATATGATGATATTTCCGTTACGATCGTTACTGTACCATTCCGCGCCGATATTTTCTATAGCTTCTATTGTCTCCGCATGAGGGTGTCCGTAGCTGTTGCCCGCCCCGCATTGTATTACGCATATATCCGGGGAAACAGCTTCAAGGAACTTCTCACCTGTTGAAGTGCTGCTGCCGTGATGTCCGACCTTCAAAACATCTGCGTCAACATTTTCTCCCGCTTGGAGAATATCGGACTCAGCGGTCTTTTCCGCATCTCCCGTGAAAAGATAGGAAGTTGGACCGTATGTGAGCCGCAGGACTACCGAGTAATTGTTCAGGTCGTCGTAATCGTCAAGCGGAGCAAGTATCTCAAATTTCGGCGGAACTTCTTCGTCATCATATATTTCTCCAAGGAAATACTCGGTCTGCGGCTTTGCGGCGGTGAGTTTCAAGCCCTTGCTTTTCAAAGCCTGAAGAAAATTGCTGTAAACTTTTGACGTGGGCGTAAGTTCGTCTTTTACACGCGGTGCAATAACTTTTCCTATCTCAAATCCCGTAATTATTTCGGACATTGCCCCCATATGATCGGAATGAGGGTGAGTCGCCACAACATAGTCCAGTTTTTCAACGCCCTGTTTTTTAAGGTAAGAGATCACCGTATCGGCTTCTTCCGCTTCGCCGCAGTCTATGAGCATTGCCGAGTCCTTATACATGACAAGGGAACAGTCGCCTTGCCCCACATCAATGAAATGTATCTGCAAGTCGGCGTCCTTGTCAATGAACGTTGAAACTGCCGCATCGGGAACTTCCCCGCCGCTTGTTTCAAGATGTATGCAGTAAACAAATACCGCGCCTAAAAGTATAAGTATGAACGCCAGAGCGGGAGAGATCCCTAACCTCTGCGCCGTTTTGGCTGCTGTTTTTGCGGTCTTTTTTGATCTTGACGAGCTTTTCCTGCTTGCCGCCATTTATCTCCATTTCCTTTCTTATTATTGGAACTGCGCTGTTTTTCAGCTGTTTCCGCAAGATATTTCGCATCGGGCTTTACAAGGCAGTCCTTTCCGTGACCTATAAGGTCGGTGCGGTGCGCTTTCTGCAAAGCTTCAATGACTTTTCGCTGATTTTCGGGGCGGAAATACTGCAGCAAAGCCCGCTGCATAGCCTTTTCCGCAGGAGTTTTCGGAACATAGACTTTTTCCATTGTGTACGGGTCAAGTTCGGTGTAGAACATACAAGTTGAGATCGTTCCCGGGGTGGGGTAAAAATCCTGCACCTGTTCGGGGCGGATCTTCAGGCTTTTCAGGAACAACGCCAGTTCCACCGCTTCTTTTAGGGTACTTCCCGGGTGCGAGGACATGAGATAGGGAACGAGGTATTGTTCCTTTCCTATCTGTCCTGTGATCCTGTAAAATTTATCCTGAAATTTTTTGTATGCTTCAATGTGGGGCTTTCCCATTTTGTCAAGGACTACTGCGGAACAGTGTTCGGGCGCAACTTTCAGCTGACCGCTGACATGATATTCTATCAATTCCCGCATGAACTCGTCGTTCTTGTCCTCCATAAGGTAATCGTAGCGTATACCGCTGCGGATAAAGACCCGCTTTATGCCGGGGATCGCGCGTATTTTCCGCAGCAAGTCCAGATATTCGGTATGATCTGCTTCAAGATTTTTGCATGGCGTGGGAGCAAGGCACTTTTTCCCTTTGCAAAGACCGCTTTCAAGTTGCTTATGACAGCTTGGGGCTCGGAAATTTGCGGTAGGTCCTCCAACGTCATGTATATAACCTTTGAAATTGGGCAAAGTTGTAAGAAGTTTCGCTTCCGCAAGGATACTTTCCTCACTGCGGACGGCAATTTTCCGTCCCTGATGAAGTGCGATCGAGCAGAAATTGCAGTTGCCGAAACAGCCGCGGTTATGAGTTATGGAAAATTCCACTTCTTTTATGCCGGGAACGCCGCCTTCCTTTTCGTACATCGGGTGATACGTCCGCATATAAGGAAGGGCATAAACTTTGTCAAGTTCTTCCGTTGTGAGAACGGGAGACGGGGGCAATTGCACAAGCATATATTTTTCCTGCCGCTGAATGATCGTCCGTCCGTAAACTTCGTCCTGCCAGTCGTACTGCTGACGGCAGGCAACTGCGTAAGACTTTTTATCCTCTCTGCAAAGTTTCAGTGAAGGACATTCCACCGCTCCGAAAGGGGTATCCTTTGGTTCGCAAAGGTATGCTGTTCCGCGGATATCTGTAAGGGAGCGAACATTTTCTCCCGCCGCAAGACGGCTGCAAATTTCCGCGATCTGGTGTTCGCCCATGCCGTACATGAGAATGTCCGCGCCGCTTTCTTCAAGAATGGACGGACGAACAGCATCGTCCCAGTAGTCATAGTGTGCAAAACGCCGCAAAGACGCTTCAAGCCCGCCTATCCCTATGGGGATATCCCCGTAGATCTCACGGATCTTTTTGCAGTAAACGGTGACCGCACGATCGGGACGTTTACCCGCCTTTCCTCCCGCAGTATAAGCGTCGTCGGAACGCTTTTTCTTTGCGGAAGTGTAATGTGCGACCATTGAGTCGATATTTCCCGAAGTTATCATAAAGGCGAATTTCGGTCTGCCGAGTTTTTTGAAGTCCTTATCGGAGCGCCAATCAGGCTGAGCGATGATCCCGACTGTGAAGCCGAGACTTTCTATCACGCGGGAAATTATTGAGATGCCAAAACTCGGATGATCCACATAGCTGTCGCCTGTTATGCAGATAAAATCAAGCTGAGAAATTCCCCGCTCTTTCATATCTTCCGCCGAAACAGGAAGAAACGGCATAAAATTCACCTCCGATAAAGTCAAGAATTTTCATCAACTGATTCCTCATGCTCTGTTATACTATTGCAATTGTCTATGTATGGTCTTATTTTTATAAGTCCGTCAATATGTTCGTATAAATCTTTTTTTATAGGCGCACCGAGAGGATTCAGCAAAAAATCTATTCCTTCACGCCGTGCCTGTTTTGCCGCAGGGACAAAATCGCTGTCTCCGGACACAAGAATTATCTGATCTGCAAGTTTTTTATAAGCAATTGAAACAATATCAATACCTATACGCATATCCACACCTTTTTGCTCAATATTCAATGCCAAATCAGAGTTTGTTATATCCTTAACTTGTATTTTACCGCTTAAAAGTTTTTTCAGAGCATCATATTTTAAACTATATTCAATTGAATTTTCACTGAGTCTGCCAAGTCTTAATGCAAACTTTCGCTGATGCTTAAGTTCGTCTAAAAATTGTGTCATCCATTTATATTCATCGCTTTTTCCAAGATTTATACTTCTATTTGATATAGGATCAAAAATCACTTTATCAAGAGGCGGACAGTCATAATAAAAAATTCTGTAAAGGTCACGTTTCTCATATTTATCAACAGAAAGCATTTTATGACAAAGTGTTACCAATTCATTGGCTCTGACTTCTGGAGAAACTTTTTCACAATAATGGTTAGCACGTTTTCTGTAAAATGCACCGTCGATCAGAATTGCTGTTCTCACCTCGCGTTTTTGAACAGGAAATGCCTGATAATTCTTTTTCAACTTACTCATCTCCAAAATAAAAATACCCTCGGTCTTGTAAATCCCCTTATGGTGGGGCAACTACTGCCGAGAGTATACTATCATAATTATAACTATGGTTATAAAATCATAACCACACTATTTATTATACTCATCGGAATAAAAATTACAATGGTTTTATTGATTTTGTAAAACATATTTGTTTAAATGTACAAATATGCCTTTAAATTTTTGTTTAATTTTCACTATTACCGTCCTCTACACCGCTGTCCGAAATATTATCCTGATTTATAAGCTTTCGCTGTAACCACATCTCGCGGGTAACAAGCACAGAACGCGGCTTTGAACCCTCATAAGGTCCTACTACGCCAAGTTCTTCAAGCTCGTCCATGACGCGCGCCGCACGGGCGTAACCGAGTTTCAGCTTTCTCTGCAAGTATGATACGGAAGCTTGTCCCGCGTCTATAAGAACTTCCACCGCCTGATCGATGATGTCTCCGTCTCCGCTTGGAACGCTGTCACTGTCGGAAGCTGTCTTTTCTCCCTTGACAGCGGGCATATTCTTTTCTATCTCCTCAATAATTTCACTGGAATATTCTACCGTTCCGCCGCTCTTGATAAATTCTACAACAGCTTCAACTTCCTTTGTAGAAGCGAAACAGCCCTGTATTCTGATAGGCTTGGGTATTCCCTGCGGATAGTAAAGCATATCGCCGTGACCTAAAAGTTTTTCCGCTCCTGCCGTGTCGATTATGGTTCGGCTGTCTATCTGTGAAGAAACGGTAAGTGCGATCCTTGACGGGATATTTGCCTTGATAAGTCCCGTAATAACGTCAACTGTCGGTCTCTGCGTTGCGATTATAAGGTGCATACCCGCCGCACGCGCCATTTGCGCCAATCGGCATATCGAATCTTCCACTTCGTTTGAAGCCGCCATCATCAGATCGGCAAGCTCATCAATTATAATAACGATCTTCGGCAGCGGTTCAACTCCCTCAGTCTCCGCAGCCATTTCGTTATAACCGCCGTGATCGCGGACGTTGTAATCCGCAAAAAGTTTGTAACGTTTCAGCATCTCTTGAACTGCCCACGAAAGCGCGCCTGCCGCCTTCCTCGGGTCGGTAACAACGGGGATCAGCAGATGCGGGATCCCGTCATAAACTTTGAACTCGACCATTTTCGGGTCGATAAGCACCAGCCGCACTTCATCGGGAGTCGCATTGTAAAGTATGCTCATGATAATACTGTTTGTGCAGACAGATTTACCCGAACCTGTAGTTCCCGCGATTATCATATGGGGCATTTTGGCAATATCGCCGATCATTATCTCGCCGTCGATGTTCTTTCCCACAACAAAGCTTAGTTTGCTCTTGTTGTTTGCGAACTCGGGGCTTTCTATCATTTCACGAATGGTAACGATATCCTTTATCCTGTTGGGGACTTCCACACCCACTGCGGCTTTTCCCGGGATAGGCGCTTCGATACGCACTCCTGCCGCCGCAAGATTTAACGCGATATCGTCCGCAAGTCCCGTTATCTTGGAAATTTTCACTCCCGCGCTGGGCTGAAGCTCATATCTTGTAACTGTAGGTCCGCGGTGAATGTCAACTATCCTTGTCTGGACGCCGAAACTTTTAAGCGTGTCAACAAGCGTATCGGCATTTGCTTTCATTTCCGCTTCTGCTTCTGCGGCGTTAAGGCTGTTGTCAACATCTTTCAGCAATGATATCGGCGGGAAAGCATATGCTGCCGTTTCCGCTGCCTGCTCGGAAATTTCCTGCTGAATGTCAGCAGCCGTAGGCGCGTCGGGCATATCAAGTTCTTCATCTGTCTGTATCTTATTTGAAGCAAGTGTAGACTGTTTCTTTGACTTTTGCTCCGCAGGCTTCGGAGCAGGAGGCGCAGCGGCAGTTTTTTTCTTTTCGGGAACTGTAGCCGCTTTCTTTATGATATCGTCAAGTTCATTTGAAGCGGTCTTTATCTTTTCCGCAGCGTCATCGGAAGTCTTTGCGGGAACTGCCACAGGGTGAGCGGGCATGGACTGCATAAAAATTTCCTGCTCGGAAAGTTCGGGCTTGTCCTCTTTTTCGGCAGGCTTGTCCTCCGCTTTCTTTCCTTTCTGTCCTGCGGGCATGGGGATATCCACATTGAAATTCTTTGTTTTTTCCTTTACAACATTTGGCGGAACATCCTCATTGGGAACGGTTTTTTTGCCTTTTGCGGTCTTTGCTCCCGGCGGCGGAACGAATTCCCCGTCATTTTCGGGAACATACTCTTCTCTTGCGGCGTTTGCAGCCGCAAATCCCCGCTTTATAAAGTTTATGATGTCTATGACCGTCTTGTTTGCAAATATCATTATGAAAACGAACATCAGCAGAACTATGATTATCGCCGCGCCCGTTTTCTTGAAAAGCAGCAGCAGCGGAACTGCAAGCAGCGATCCGAAAACTCCTCCGCCGCGGAGCTGTTTTCCCTCGGAATAAAGCAGCGGGATAATGTCGTTAAAGAAATTCCCCTCGGGGAGTTCCGTTCCCGAAACTATCTGCACAAATGACGACACAAGGAAAATTATTATAAAACATTGTATGACTTTCCCCTGTACGGCTTGCTTTGTCCTGTCGGTAGCTATCATTACCGAAACATATATCAGTATCACCGGAACGATAAACACCGAAAAGCCGAACATTCCCAGAAAGATATTATGTATGCTGTGCCATGCCGACTCGCCTTTTATCAATGTGAATGCAAGTATCAGCACTCCCAGTGCAAAAAGCACAGTTGACCAGAGAACTCTGTCGCCGAGATCTGACGTTTCCTGTTCGGGTTTTGAGTTGGCGGATCTTTTTCTTTCAGCCACTTGTTTTTCCTCCCAAAATTATTTTACAAAAGATACTCTTGTACCTGTTTTCATCTCATATATTGCAATTATTATGACAATAATTCCTAACGCAAGGGTATACCATGCAAAAATGCCGAATTTATCGTTCATAACGAAGGATCTTACCAGCCAAATGGCAAAATATCCCGCAATTGCCGAAACGACAAAGCTTACTATGAGCGGGAAAATATTTGCCGCAAGTTCACTTCCTGACGCGTCGCCCAGTTCCAGAACGGCAGCTGCAAGCATTACGGGGATCCCGAGAATAAAGCTGTATTCCACCGCGTCCTCACGCTTCATGCCCGTAAAAAGAGCTGCGCATATCGTTGAACCCGAGCGGGAAATTCCCGGAACGAGCGCTATCCCCTGAAAAACGCCTATCGTAAGCGCGGCGGGAACAGTAGTTTCTCCCGCAGTTTTTTTGCCGTTTCCGCATTTTGTACTGAGGAAAAGTAATGCGGACGTATAAAGGAACGCTATCCCTTCCGCAAGTATGGAAGTATCTTCTTCCAAGCCTTTGAAAAAATCTTTGAATATGTAAAATCCGAACAGCGGCAGAATGGAAATTATTATCATCATTATCATTCGCCGTTCGGGGTTCATTGTTTTCCACTTGAATTTTCCCGTGAAAATATCCCCGAGCATTCTGAACGCTTCAACGATAAGTTTTTTTATCTTCTCCCAAAATGCGATAAACACCGCGAACAGCGTTCCCATATGGAGTATTATTGTCACAGCCGCCGCGCCTTCGCCGTCCAGTCCCGTAAAATGCTGAAAAAGCGACAAATGCCCCGAACTTGACACCGGCAGGAACTCCGTAAGCCCCTGCAATATCCCTTGTAAAACTGCTTCAAGTATAGTCATAGAAACATTCCTTTTTTGATTTTTAATATATAGATATTCCGAAAAAGCGCGGGAAATTACTCGTCCTTTTTATTGTCCTGATAGCGCGGCTCACTGTTCTCAATAAGTTCGTAAAGCGCATCTATCGCATCGGAAAGTGTTCCCAACGAGTCAATAAGCCCTTCAGCAACGGCTGCATCACCGTCAAGGACAGTTCCCATATCCATGGTAAGTTCTCCCGTGTTCATCACAAGTTCTCTGTAGCGTTCGGGCGGGATCCTGCTGTTGCTCGAAACGAACTTGATTATCCTGTCCTGCATTTTCTCGAAATATGACATGGTTTGTGGAACGCCAAGAACTGTGCCGTTCATTCTCACCGGGTGGATAGTCATTGTTGCACTCGGAACGATGAAAGATCTTTTTGCCGAAACTGCAAGCGGCACGCCGATAGAATGTCCTCCGCCTATCACCAGCGAAACGGTAGGCGTTTTCATTCCCGCGATAAGTTCAGCAATAGCGAGTCCCGCTTCAACATCTCCGCCTACCGTGTTGAGAATGATTATCAGACCTTCTATGGAACGATCCTGTTCTATCGCAACGAGGGCGGGCATGATATGTTCATACTTTGTGGTCTTATTCTGGGGCGGGAGAATGTAATGTCCTTCCACTTGACCTATCACCGTCAGGCAATGGATAAGGTGTTTTGAATTTTGAGAAACAACTTCTCCGTTTTTTTCGATAAGATCGGCGCGGTCTATCTGTTCTTCGGTAAGGGTCTGATCGTTGTTTTCATCGAAGCTGCACATAATCGATATCCTTTCCGGCTGTGTTTTTGGGAATATTCTGCACGGAAAGTTAAAAAATATGCATATTTAAATAATTATACTACATTTCCTGCAAAAAGTCAATGATTTTCCAAAAATAACCTGTCAAATAATTTATCCGAATATCGCGCACAAAGCCCCCCGCCAAAAGGCGGAGGGCTTGCTCAAAAATTTTTTTGCTTTTCAGAGGATCAATTGTTGTATACTGCGATCTCCTGATCGATTATATTTGTGTACTCTTCACGGCCCTGTGACCAACTCTCGAACTGCTCATTTGCAATTCCGTCATAGAGAGTTCTGATAACGCCTTTATCGCCTGTCATTGTGGGAGAGATACCGCTGCCGTAATCGTATGCGAAAGTATACTTTTCATCATCGTTGAATTCCATAACGAGATCGTACATTTCACTTGTCCAGCCTGTGTTGTTTTTAAGGAATTTTTCCTTTGCAACATCTGTATACTGCGGGTCATAGTTCACCATTCTGTTTATGTTGAACCAAGTCTTTACAACGTCCGCATTTTCGCTGCCCTTTACCCACATATACGCAACTATTCTCTTAGCAACATAATCCTTATCCGATCCGGGAGCTCTCGGGAAAGGAACTATCTGGATAACATCATTGGGGTATGCCTGCGTTACGGCGTTGTAAGCCCATGTGCCCATGCCGTAGAACAGCGTCTCACCGCCGTTATCGAAAACGTCATTCTCAAACCAGCCGCGCTTTACAAGGGTATTTGCCCAGATATCTTCAAGAACGTGCATTGCGCTTTCAAGGCTTGCGCTGTAAATGTTATTCTTGAATGTTTTTCCGTCATATGTTACAATAGTATCGCCCGATGTATAAGCAAAAGCATTTGCCCAGTAGCCGCAGATACCGAAGCGGTCATTACCCTGTTCTTTATATGTTTTCATAATATCCGTGAAAGCGTTCCAGTCCCACTTGCCTTCCTGCCAGAGTTCGTAGGGATCGTCAAGAGCCTCTTCCTCGACAGTAGTCTTATTGTACATAAGCAGCTGGAAGTCGTTGAAGCTGTAGCAAAGGGGAGCGATATAATGCTGACCGTTCCACTGGAGCATATCGGCAGTTTCCTTTACGTCAGCCCACATAGGATCTTCCCAGTCAACGAGTTCGTCTATGCTCTGGAATCTGTCCTGACTGATATCATATGGGAAGTTACGGTCGGAGTAAATGAAGATATCCGGAGGAGTTCCGCCGATTATCGCATTAGCGAGAGCGTCGTACTGGTCTGAACTTGTAGTAGCAATATACTCGATCTTTGCGCCGTATGTATCCTCGAAGATAGCCACTTCGGTAGAACGTTCGGGGCTGTCGTTTGTCGGGTTCAGATCATAGAATCCCATCCATTTAAGAGTTTTGCCGCTGATATCCACCTCGTCTTTTGAATCTTCCGCAACGGTAACTTCGATATTATCGCCTGTCCACTCGGTTTTTGAAGTAGTTTCGGAAGCGGTAGTCACATCGGCAGTGTCGGAATCGCCGCAGGCAGCGAAAGTGCTTAACGAAGCTGCTGCCAGAATTCCCGCAATGATCTTGGTTTTCTTCACAAAAAGACCTCCTTAAAAATAAATATGGCAAATGTAAACGTTTGCACAAAATTTTACAAAACCAAATACAATCTACATATATTATACCACACTTCCTCAGCATTGTCAACATTTATCTTCAAATTTGCACTTAATTAAAAATTGGATATTGATATTTCTTCCGAAATGGTGTAAAATTAGTGTATGGGTAAAAATGAGGAAAGGAAGATAGCTATGGATCGCAGGGCTTCAATGTTAACGACCTCTTTTCTTGTGGGAGGAACTGTTCCGTATCTTGTGAGAGGAATGTACTGCCCGGAAGTTTCTCACTATAAGATACCTCTGCCGCAGCTTCCCGAGGAATTCAGCGGACTGCATATAATCCAGCTTTCCGATCTTCACAACAAAGTTTTCGGGAAAGACGATCTTACGCTTTTAAAGCTTATACATGATGAAAGACCCGATCTTATCTTTCTTACCGGAGACATGGTGAGCCACGGCGCGCCGCATATACGGGAATTCATACATCTTGCAAAAGAAATGATAAAGATCGCGCCTATATATTATGTAAACGGAAATCATGAACTTTCCGACCTTGATGATGAGCAATTCGGGTATATAGCCTATGCTCTCGGTTCGATCGGCGCAGTATGTCTCGATAACGCATATGCGGATATCGAATGCGGAGACAGCAGGATAAGGCTTTACGGTCTGTGCTATACCGCCGAATATTACCGCGGCGTACGCGAATACAAACGCGGCTGGAAAGATTTCATGCTCACCGATATGGTAAACTATCTCGGAGTAAAAGATCCCGACATATTTACGATACTTCTTGCGCACAATCCTCTTGATTTTGATGTTCACGCGGAATGGGGAGCGGACGTTTCATTCGGCGGACACGTTCACGGCGGACTTGTGCGCCTGCCCGTTGTCAATGGCATACTTTCGCCCGAGCGCAGACTCATGCCCAAATACAAGGAAGGCGTTTACCGCATAGGGAATTCGTTCCTTGTTGCGAGCCGCGGGCTTGGACGGTTCCGCATACACAATCCGCCGGAAGTTGTATCTGTACGGCTCGTTTCCGAAAAATAAAATGACCCCGTTCGCACGGAACGGGGTTTCTATGTACCATTTTTAACCGTCGTCTTCGTCCTTAGGTTTCAGCGGGTGACAGCCCATAGGCTGAGAAGTTTCAAGTAAATTTTTAACTTCAAACTCGGTATATGGTTCATCCGGAACCATAGACGGAGTTATGGGATCATCGCTCCACAGTGCAAAAACGCAGCCTGTACCCATAGCATCTGTCTTGAAGGCAAAATATCCGCCGAACTCATCGCCAAGATAATCTTTAAGAACGCAGTCATCTCCGCCGTTTTCGGGATGTCCCACAGCATCGCTTTTTCCGGTATAAATACAATCGGCTTCAACTTCATTTCCGGCATTTATCGTATCGATTATCGCCAGCTGTGCGCCGCTGAAGATACTTTTTGCATTGGCGTTCATACGGGAACACCTTGCCGATGCCATAAAGCCGAGCATAGAAGGCAGCAAAATCGCTGCAAGAATGCCTATTATTGCAATTACGACAACTAATTCTATCAGAGTAAAACCTTTTAATTTAACTTTCATAACAACACCCCTGAAAGTGTAATATTTGCATATTTTATCCTCTAATAATCATAATACACAATTTAAACGTTTTTGTCAATATTATTTAGCATTAAATAATTAATTTTGAGTTACTGAATTGTAAATTTTTAGGCAATTCAGGCAGTCAGTTCCCAAAATCCTATAAGTTCATTCCGGAATACATCAAAATCCCAAGTTTTTTCGGTATTTTCCGTGCTGTTAGGATCATTGATGTAATAACCGTTCTCATCATAACCTCGTATTATTATCGCGTGTCCTCCGAAAGTATCTCCCGTCATTCCCGCAAGAACGACTGTATCCTCCTTATCAAGAGCGGCTTTCAGATTTTTCTCAAGATCTTCCTTTACATCATCATTCCAATAATTGTATTCTACAGCATTAAGTCCGATATCGTTTGCAAGACTTGTTATGTTATTCTGTTCCAATCCGCCGAGTACTGCAAGGTATTTGTTTTCTTCGGCTATTTTTCCTATCTTCACAGGATCGAGAGACGTATCATGAGTCAGATACAGATAAGCCATTTCCAGCGCAGCAACAGCGCAGCCGCTGCTTTTTATGCTTATGCCGCCCATTTTTTCATAGCCCCAGCGGCGGTCGAACATATAAAGTGCAGGAACTTCTGTGCTGTTTATTTCCTCGTCTGTAAACTGCATTGTTTTATAATCATCCTTATGCATCGGGTAATCGTATATAAAATGCAGTGTTTCCTGCCTGATACTCTCAAGCCTGTAGTAATAATCGCTAAAATCGAATACATCAAGTATTTCGTCGGAATAAAACTCCTGATTTTCAAAGATCATATCTCCGTAGCCGTCCGGATCGTCCAGTGCGGCATACTTGTCAAGAACTATTTCCCTATGTGTTTTTTCATGATATTTCAATCCCGGCACAAACTCTATCACCAAAAGTACGGCAAGGATAATGCCGTATGTAAGGCAGATTGAAATAATGGTTTTCTTGTCAACAACATTTTTACTCATAATAATTTCTCCGATAACTATTTAATGTTATAAAGTCATAATTTCCCATATTTGTCATTCACTAAAGATGAACATTTCCTGTGTATAATTTTTAAGCAAATTGTTACAATTTATTTTCTTGTTTCAACATCTCGAACTCCTCATTTTTACAAATATTTTCTTATTATTTCTTCCGGAACACCGTCCGCTGCCATTCTTGCAAGCAAATCGGCAATGCCTTCTGCTCTGCCTTTGGCAATGCCTCTCTCCATGCCTTTGGCAATTCCCCTTTCCTCGCCGGTCAGAATAGCTTCTTCGAGTTCGGAAGCCCTGTCATGCATGGCTTTTTCTCTCATTCTGGCAAGTTCTTTCAATCTATCGTTATCGTTCATAACGTAAAGCCCGTCTATTGCTTTTGAAATTGCCGGAACTTCTGCTTGTTTCAACATCTCGAACTCCTCATTTTTACAAATATTTTCTTATTATTTCTTCCGGAACACCGTCCGCTGCCATTCTTGCAAGCAAATCGGCAATGCCTTCTGCTCTGCCTTTGGCAATGCCTTTCTCCATGCCTTCTGCCCTACCTTTGGCAATGCCTCTGATCTCTCCTCTTGCTTCGCCCTCAGCCAACCCGCGGGAAAAATTCTCTTCCATAAGGGTGTTATAGTCCCAGATGGCTTTTTGGCGGGCATTGTATTCCATGCGCTTTTCTTCGTCTTGGCTTATGATCTCGAGTTGATCGTAAGCTTCCTTAATGTATTCGTTATTCTTTGCTGCCATCTCAAACTCCTCCTTTTTCTCCGCTTTCAAGAACTTTATCCAGTCGTACAAGTCCGTTCCGTCCTCGTTCTTTGGAAGTTTCGGCAACTCTATCAAGTGCCATTCCATGATATCCGTATAGCAAAAGTTCTCGCTGTCCTCTCGGATATGATACACCGTGTGGAAACGTTCCGTTTCACCAATGTAATTGAAATCCAGAATGTTTATGCCTATACATTTCTTGAAATTTGAGTAAAGCTTGTTAATGTTGGGCTGCTCTACAAGCATTTTGGAAACATAAAACGCGCTTCTCTCCGCCCATGTTGCCATATAGGAAAGTTGAATTTCTATGTCGATCTCCGTATTGTCGTTCATAGTCAAGTAAACATCAAGAATTCCCTGTTTTTCGTCCTCGTGATTTTTGGGAAGATTTGCATTTTTTAAAACGGTTTCCTTTATCTCACTTACGGGAATGTTCAAAACCGCGCTTATAAAACCTTTTCTGACTTTTCCGTTGAACATAATCTCCTTGAATGCAAAATCCACTTTCGGAGACATGATAAAATATTCATCAGCCATAATTATGCTCCTTTATGTTCTTTCACTTATATTATACCACACTCCGTCATATAATGCAAGCGGGAAATAAAAAAACAACCCGCGCATTTGCGCGGGTCTTTATCAAAGTTTAATAAGCTTTACTTGCTCTTATCAGGTTCAGTCTGCGCCTTTAGCAGGCTCAGCAGCGAGAGGATAGCAGCCATAGAGATCACCGTCTTTAGCATTTTCTTTCTGTGTTGTTTCATCTACCTGTTCTGTTTTAGCATCACCGGTCTGAACCCATGTAGCATATTTTACTGCATAAGAAGCAGCACTTACACTTGCATAACCTGTACCTGTGAAGTTCTCGCCGAGGTAAGAGATCATATCCCAATCATCATTGTCCCAGTTGTTAGATGTAGAAGCATCACCTGTTACAGGGATTACAGCATCTTCGCCTTCACCCTCGAGAGGTCCAATTATTATGCCCTTCTCATCACCCTCGCTCAATGTACCGCCTGCGATAGAGAGCTGTGTGAGAGCTGTGGACATAGATGTGTGAACGAGCTTAGCGTTTGCATTAGCTGCGGAAATTCTTGCATTTCTAACGTAACCGAGCATAGAAGGTACGAGGATAGCAGCAAGAACACCGATGATCGCGATAACAACGATCAGTTCGATAAGGGTAAAGCCCTTAACCTTTGAATTTCTCATGAGAAATTCCTCCTTCTTAAAAATTTTAAAATATTTTTTATTAAAAAGCGCGAGCGCACTTTTCCTTGGGTTAATTATGTTACATCATCGTGATAAGGATATACGCCGAAATAAACACCGTCTATTTTTGCAAAATTTTTTGATTCCCCGATGTTATTTATTGTCTTGTAATAATCTTCATCCCCAACTACTTCAAATGCAGTTGTTAGTCCATCGTCCGGTTCAGGTGCGGTACTGCTATTGACATTCAAAGAACCGTCGCCATATTCTTTGCAGATGACCGAATCTACCAAGTAATTTTCACAATCAACATAGACCCAAGCATATCCGTCGAAATCACTGCCTAAATTTTCTATTATTGATTTTTCAATGTTAACAAAAGTTTTCTCGGACTCACTTACCGGATTAGTCCTATCAGCCGGCACAGGAACATCAACATCGAACCAACCAGAACCATCGTATTGACTATAAAGTTTAAGTGCAGTCAATTGCCCGCCATGCATACAAAAAAGCAATTTTGACTTTATTAAAGGATCACCTGCGTGAGCAGGCGTAGACACTGTAGAGTCGACATCAAAAAGTGAGCAGTCCTGTTTAATTTCGCATTTCGTAACAATATCCTGAAATGCGGTATAGACCATTTGTGCCTTGGCATTATTTGTTTCCACCCTTGCATTTCTCTGGAAACCTTGAATTGCCAGAGACATTATGCCCATAAGAACAACGATAATAGCGATAACGACTAACATCTCGACCAAGGTAAAGCCCTTGACGGATCTTTCGGATTTGCACATCGGACTCACTCCCGATCGTAAAATTTAGGGTATACTGACTTACTTTGTTGTAATCATTATATACTTTTGCAAAAGATTTGTCAATAGAAAAATGATATTTTTATCTCTGATTTTGTGAATTTGTATAAATTAACATTCCGGAACCATATTTTTCAGTGAAATTTAACAATTGCCAAGCCTTCCGGCGAAATATTATGCAGTAGACACAAAAATTTTCAAGATAAATAGAATTTTCTGTAAAAATCGACAGTAATAAAAGTGGACAAAATGTTGCCGCCCTTCATATTGCGGCGAACGACCGCATGAGATATCGCAGGAACTTCTGCCCCTTTCCATGCCCGTCAGAATAGCTTCTTCGAGTTCGGAAGCCCTGTCGTGCATGGCTTTTTCCCTCATTCTTGCAAGTTCTTTCAATCTATCGTTATCATTCATAACATAAAGTCCGTCTATTGCTTTTGAAATTGCAGGAACTTCTGCTTGTTTCAACATCTCGAACTCCTCATTTTTGTAAATATTTTCTTATTATTTCTTCCGGAATTCCGTCTGCCGCCATTCTTGCAAGCAGATCGGCAATTCCTTCTGCCCTGCCCTCTGCTCTGCCTTCTGCTCTGCCTTCTGCTCTGCCTTCTGCTCTGCCTTCTGCTCTGCCCTCTGCTCTGCCTTTGGCAATGCCTTTCTCCATGCCGGTCAGGATAGCTTCTTCGAGTTCGGAAGCCCTGTCGTGCATGGCTTTTTCCCTCATTCTTGCAAGTTCTTTCAATCTATCATTATCGTTCATAACGTAAAGTCCGTCTATTGCCTTTGAAATTGCAGGAACTTCTGCTTGTTTCAACATCTCGAACTCCTCCTTCTTCGTGGATCTGATGAATTGAAGCCATAACTTTTTCCTGTCGCTTTTATCTATTCCGCCTTTAACTTTTTTCAGTTCAAAGAAATGTATCTGCATTTTGTCAGAAAGCTTTTTCTTATGCTCAACGTCCCAAACGGAAAATTCCGAATGTATGTCTTCGTGTTCCCCAAAAAGAACGAAATCCAATATATTGATAGATATACAAGGACACAGCTTGCTATACGGTTCTCCCTCGTCAAGCTGTGAGGAATACAGCTTTGACCAATAAAGAAGCGTTCTGTCCGGGAAGAACTTCTCCGCTCTGACCTGCATTTCAACATTTACAAGCTGACCGCCGATATCGATATTCAGATCAAGCCTGTAAAACTTTTCATAAACGCTCTCCGGCTCAATTTCCGGGTTCTTAACCTTTATATCGCGCATTTCTTCCTCGGGAATGTCAAGCATATCCGACAAGAAAGCTTTAAGAATATCCTTGTTTTTCTCATTCCCGAAAAGCATTTTGAATACTATATCTAATTTCGGGGAAAGCATAGTCTGTTCATCTCGGCTCATTGGTAAACACCTCCGGGTATTTCTCTTCAATATATATTATACCACGGCTCTTTTGATTTTGCAAGCATAAAACCAAAAAAGCACGCGGTCACGGAACTTTTACAATAGTATTATTCACAAAAAAGTCATATATTCTCCCGAAATGTATGGTATAATATGTAGTGAATTTTTGTACGGAACTTCCGTACTATATTAAAAGGAGAGTAATCACCATGAATAAGTCTTTAAGAAAAGCTATCATCGCAGGAAACTGGAAAATGAACAAGACCCGTCCCGAAGCAAAAGAACTTCTCGATGCCATCAAGCCCCTTGTTGCAAACGCAAACGGCAAGGTGGAAGTCATTGCCTGCGTTCCTTTCACTAACCTCGAAACAGCCGTAAATACTACAGCAGGTTCAAATGTAAAAGTCGGCGCAGAAAATGTTCACTTTGAAAAGAGCGGCGCTTTCACAGGCGAGATATCCGCTGATATGCTCACGGAAATAGGCGTTGAATATGTTGTTATCGGTCACTCCGAAAGACGCCAGTATTTCGGCGAAACAGACGAGACAGTAAACAAGAGAACAAAAGCTGCTCTTGCCGCGGGTCTGAAACCCATTGTCTGCGTAGGAGAACTTCTCTGGGAGCGCGAATGCGGCATTACAGAGGAAGTTATCGCACGCCAGATAAAGCTTGATCTGTATGATGTTTCCGCTGCCGATGTCAAAAAGACCGTTATCGCTTATGAACCCGTATGGGCTATCGGCACAGGCAAGACCGCTACCGCCGATCAGGCGCAGGAAGTCTGCGCATTTATCCGTGCTACGCTTGCAAAGCTTTATGATAAGGCAACAGCTGATGCAGTTACTATCCAGTACGGAGGTTCAATGAATGCGGGCAACGCTGCGGAACTTCTTTCCAAACCCGATGTGGACGGCGGTCTTATAGGCGGAGCTTCTCTTAAAGCCAACGATTTCAATACGATAGTTCAGGCTGCCGTAAACGGCTGATAAATTTTCCCCGGAGGAGGATAAATGGAAGTCTCTAAACTCAAACGCGCCCGCCGCGAAGAAAAAAACAGGAATCGCTCCCCTTCCGTCAAAGCACGGAAGATCACGGCTGCTGTATGCATGAGCATTTTTGCCGCGGCATTCATTATGTTCACGGCAGATCTTATAAGAGTTAAACAACAGGAACTCCCACCGCTGTTCTGCGTTCCGGCAATACGTTACGAAAACGGCAGCGAGGATTATTACGGTCTTTTCTATAAAGTCTGGAAAGACTTCGACCCGTTTGAAAATAAGACCGAATATTACATGAGCTTCTGGTTTATCCCCAAAAATTTCAGCATTTGAATCCCAATGAAAGGAAGAAATAACATGAGCAAAAAACCTCTTGCTTTGATAATAATGGACGGTTACGGCATCAATAAAGATACTTACGGCAACGCAATCGCCGCCGCAAATAAGCCGAACCTCGACAAGTATTTCAAAGAATATCCGAATACGATCATAGGTGCTTCAGGTCTTGATGTGGGACTTCCCGACGGTCAGATGGGAAATTCCGAAGTCGGTCATACAAACATCGGCGCAGGACGTATAGTTTATCAGATGCTTGTTAAAATTTCCAAGTCCATAAAGGACGGCGATTTCTTCAAAAATCCCGCGCTGGTTTCCGCTATGGAAAACTGCAAGGCTAAAGGAAGTGCGCTGCATCTTATGGGACTTCTTTCCCCCGGCGGCGTACACAGCCACTCGGAACACCTTTACGGACTCCTTGAAATGGCTAAGAAAAACGGTCTGGATAAGGTATATATCCACGCTTTCCTTGACGGACGTGACGTTCCGCCTTCTTCCGCTGCGGAGTATATGAGAGAACTTGTCGCGGAGATAAAGAAAGTCGGCGTCGGTTCTGTAGCGACCATCGCGGGACGTTTCTACGCCATGGATCGTGACAACTGCTGGGATCGCGTTGAAAAAGCATACAGCGCGCTTGTTTACGGCGAGGGGATCATGGAAACAGACCCTGTAGAAGCTATTGAAAATTCCTATAAAAACGAAGTTACAGACGAGTTCATGATACCTACCGTTGTGGATAAGAACGGTATGATAAAGGAAAACGACAGCGTTATCTTCTTTAACTTCCGTCCCGACAGAGCAAGGCAGATAACCCGTTCCTTCGTTGACCCCGATTTCAAGGGATTTGAAAGAAGAAACGGTTTCTTCCCCGTAAAATTCGTCTGCATGGCGCAGTATGATGCGGAAATGCCCAATGTTTCCGTTGCTTTCCCGCCGGAACAGCTTGTAATGACAATGGGCGAATACATCAGCAAACAGGGAATGACTCAGCTCCGTATCGCCGAAACACAGAAGTATGCGCACGTTACGTTCTTCTTCAACGGCGGCGAGGAAACAACTTTCGAGGGAGAAGACCGCATACTGATAGATTCCCCGAAAGTTGCAACATTTGATATGAAGCCCGAAATGAGCGCATATGAAGTTACCGATGCAGTGGAAAAAGCTATCGCTTCCGATAAGTATGATGTTATCATACTCAACTACGCAAACTGCGACATGGTAGGACACACAGGCGTTTTCGACGCGGCAAAGAAAGCCGTTGAAGCCGTTGACGAATGTGTGGGAAGAATGGTCTCCGCTATCCTTGAAAAAGGCGGCGCCGCTATCATAACAGCCGATCACGGCAACGCCGACAAGCTCATGGAAGCGGACGGTTCGCCGTTTACGGCGCACACCACAAACCCTGTTCCGCTTATCGTTGTGGGATACGGAAATGATTTCAAGCTGCGTGAAGGCGGTGTTCTGGCGGATATCTGCCCGACGATGCTTGAGATCTTAGGACTTCCTCAGCCGAAGGAAATGACAGGCAAGTCGCTTATTGTAAAGTAAACATTATAGAACGATAAAAGCTCGGAACGTCAGCGCGTTCCGAGCTTTATCGTTTTTTAGTCTGTTCGCGCCATTGTTTTTCGTTTTTTAGTTTGTCCGCGCCAATGTCATAAGCCGAAATGCTCTTTAACAATGCCGTTGAGCCGTTCGGAAATTTCCGAGAAATCTTTGTTCAGATCAAGAGTGTGTACGCCTATCTTATTTCCGCTCATTTCATAGTCGTTATCAGGCTGCACCGCTTCGTCCGCTGCGGCGTAAAGGAGCAGCCCCGAGACTGTATGCGGCTCATCTCCGAAAGCCGCGTCCTTGTTTTTCACATATGTAAATATCTGATATAAATTTCCGGAATAAAGCGTTTGCGTATCATAACGCGTCTGCATGGTATGCGTGTAATATTTTGCATCTATTATAAGAACATCATTGTCTTTTGTAAGCATTATGTCGCTCTGCATTACCGGAAGAAAAGTTCCCTTTTCATCATCAAGCGCCCATTGTATCTGCGAAGCCGAAGCAGTTACATACGGACATTCTTTTTTGTAATATTCAAGGATAAATTTTTCGTACAAACGCTCCATTCGCTGCTCATCAATAAAAGACGCGAGCTTATATTCTCCGCGCTCCGTTGTCATAAGCATACCTTCAATAACGAGCCTGCAAATACTTATAAGTATGCGGTACCCCATGTTGTTCCTTTGGAAAACGATATCCGACCAACGTACAGACGCGGGATCTACCGTGTCAACTTCCGAGAAAAAAAGCATTTCTTTTTTCAGAGTATTTTTATATTCCGAATTTACATTTTCATTTCGGATGAGGATAACAGCGGTGGTTTTCAGTATTTTGTTAAAAAGATTATTTTCCGAAAGTTCATCGTATTCACAGCTTAGCATATTTTTCCCTTGGAGCCGATCCTGTATCGTTCCGTGCATATTTATTTTCCCTCTTAGAACGCCGAGATCGTCGCCGCGGTGGATATATTCTCTGTAAAGTCCCTGTTTCAGCTGCTTGCCGATACCTTTTGAAAGTATTGCGGCAAAAAGGTTATGTATATTATCGAAATTTTCCGCCGAAACATCTTCATAAACGCCCTGCTCAAGGAACTTAAAAGCGTAGGAAAGCATATAATATATATTTTTTATAAAAATGCTCTTATCCTTTATCATTGAAATACACCCTGCAAAATATTTTCCCAGCGCATAAGCTTGTTTTCATCATCGAACCAGTATTCGCGCAGCGTTGGGATAATGTCATACTCAACTATTGAGCGCAGCCGCTCCTCTGTGCAGACGTCAAGCCCGCAGAAATAGCTGTGACCGATACAAAAGCCTTTGCCAAGGGACTTATCGCGGGAAATTTCGCTGTTAAGTTCCTTTATTTTGGCGATAAGTTCGTTGAAAGTTTCGTTATCAAGGCTGTTCTGGTAACGGATAAATCCTTCCGAATCAAAACCGGGTCCGAGTTCAAAAAAGCTGAAACGCCTGCGCAGCGCATAGTCTATCATTGCAAGACTGCGATCCGCTGTATTCATCATGCCTATGATATAAAGATTTTTCGGAACGGAAAACGGCAGTCCGTTATATGCCAGAGTCGCAGTTGTACCGCGGTGATCTTTTTCTATCAGCATAAGCAGTTCACCGAATATTTTGCTCATATTTCCGCGGTTTATCTCGTCAATAATGAAGAAATGATCCTTATCGGGTCTTTCCGCAGCTTTCATGCAGAAGCGGTAGAAGATCCCGTATTTAAGTTCAAAACCGTTTCCCACAGGTTTGTAACCCATCATAAGATCTTCATAGGAATAGTTCTGGTGGAACTGGATAAATTCCGTGCGGCTCTCGTCTTTTTCACCCATAACAGAATAAGCGAGCCTTTTTGCCGTAAAAGTTTTTCCCACGCCCGGCGCGCCCTGCAGGATAATATTTTTTTTGTTTTTCAGAACAGCCGTAAGATCGTTATAACTTTTTTCGCTCATATACACTTCATTAAGGAAGTCGGTCTTTGTATATTTTTCGATCCCGTTTCCATCATCATGTTCTTCGGTGCATACAGTATCGGTCTTATCGGAAATTTCGTTTTCATTTCCGTAAGCGTCAGATAGCGGAACTTCCTGCTCATGATCTCTGCTGATATAAAAGCATACGTCAATAGTAAGGGCTTTAAGTTCCGGGTCGGGATAACAAGTTTCCGTAAGCTGCGAGCGAAAAATATTTATAAGTTCGGTATCTTCCTTCAAAGCGCCGCAGATCTCATCATACAGCTTCATAAAACTGCGGAAATTATCGGCAAAGTGTCCTTTACGGAACTGATGATCCGATTTTAACTTATCGGCAGCGGTTTTTGCTATGACAAATTGGTAAATATAATATTTGTCAGGATAACGTAACCAGAGATATGTACTTATCGCATTTTCATACTGATAGTGCTGAGCCGCGCCGTTGCCGTACTTTTCAAGCAGCACAGAGGAACGGGTCTTAAATGCGTCTACCCGCTCGTATACGTCTTTTTCCTCGTCAAAAAGCGAAATGAACATTGAGCGCACTTCTTCGGGCGCAGATCTTGCAAATCCCACTATCATGCCCTTGGGGAAATTATTGTTTGAAGCTAATAAATTGAAAGTTTTATCCAGTGAACGTTCCAGCATTTCCGCAAAGTCGGGAGCGTTAACGTCCCAGTTGTCCCGAAACCATTTTACGGCTTCCCACTTGTATTTCTCGCTGTTCCAACGCTTACGGACAAGATCCCTCCTGTAGTCCGCAAGAAACTCTTTCAGCCGTTCTTTATCAAACATTCATATCCCCTCCGATCATCATTTTGTAGTGCCGCTCATGACCAAGTACCTCAAAGATCGTTTTAAATACCTGTCTGTAAATTTCCGCATCGTCATTATCTTCGGCATGACCCGTATCATTGTAAACGCCCTGTTTTTCCTCACCGATATCGAGCATGGAAGCCGCTGTGCCGAGAGCAGACGTATCACTGTTCCCGTCTGCGGAAGAAACTATGAACTTACTGCGGGCAGTATCATTTTCAAGCACCGCACTGCGCAGAGAGATAACGTCATATCCGCATATCCCTATGAAATAATGCCGCAGTATACGTTTCATGACATTCATGAGCGGAACAGCGGAGCGTATTTCTCCAAGTTCTTCCCACATAGCGGAATAGCCGTCCTTTACCGGAGAGTAATTTTCTTTTCCCGAGGGATCTTCTCTGCTTTGGCGGACGCAAAGCTTGACGGAAGAAATGTTATCAGCTTTCCGCACGGAATAAAATGATACTTTGCCGTAATTTCCGACTTGCTTATAAGTTATTTCCCTATGAAAAGATACGTTATGCGTAAAAATGAACATCTGCTTTATGCGGTCGTATGCGGTCTTTTTGCCCGTATTTTCAGCGTTTGCAAGGCAGGAAGATATCATTCCCCGCACTATGGAACTCACTGTCATAAGAGAAGCATTGTCCATGCCCGAAACAGGATCGTCTATAACGACTATCTTATCTTTTATCCTGTCACTGTCCGAGCTGCCGCGGACCATTTGCGCAAAATACAGAAAAGCGATAAGATTTCGTTCGCCCTCGCTGAGATCCTTGGCGGTACTGCCGTCTTTGCGGACGATCTCATATACATTTTCGTCATTTTTCTTTGCCCTTATACTGAAACCCTGCATACCCGAACTTGCAAGGATATCATTTATACCTTCAACGGCGGCATATGTATTTGCGTTGCGCTTATTGAGAACGGATATCCCGGAAGCAAGCTCCGCAAGTTCTTTTTTCATCTTTTTCTCTTGGGAAACTATTTCATTTATTTCACTTCCGAGCCTTTCGGAAGTCTCGTGATATTTTTTTACGTCCTCCGTAAGAATAAAAGCAAGATACTGCATTATCCACGTCTTGCATTTGCTCCTGCCCGAACGTTTTGAAGCGGCGACAGCATTGTTTTCAGCGATAAGTTTATTTATGCCGTCGATCAACGCGCCCAGTTCAAGCAGCAGAGTGTCTGTATCTTCAAGGCAAACGACCTTTGAGGGTTCTTTTGTTTTTTCGGAAATGCGGCGAAGGTTTATCTCAAAGTTCTTTTCCAGAAGCGCAAGTTTTTCACGGTACACGCTCAGATCCAACGAAGCCGGAACATTGTCGGTGTTTGCTTTCAGTACGCGCAGGACTGCGGCAGTCTCATTTTCATATACCGTTCGGAACTGTCCGAGATCGCGGATATCCTGACGGTACTGTGCGTCGAAAGCGGCGGCGATGTCGTTTTCAAAGCCTTCGGGAAGTTTTTGCTGGCAGTAAGGGCATCTTCCCGCCGCAGCACCCGAGAAATGCGTATGCCCGTCGCGCACCCAATCGGAAGCGGTATCGCCGAGAGCCTTGATAAATCTTGCAAAAGGCGTTCCGCTGCTGCTGACGATAACTTTATCGAGCAGTTCTTTTCCCCGAAGGCTGCCGTAAGTTGCCGCAGAAGCTTTACCGAATTCGGGGAAAGTTCCCGCATTATCGTCAAAGGCAACGTCGTACAAGCGTTCCAGTTCGGAAAGATCGTGTTCCGTTGGAGCAGTCTCGCCGAGGATCGCATCGGAAAAACTTTTCTTTTGTTTTTTCCCGTCCATGCATTTTTCAAAGCGTTTGCGCAGTTCCGCAGTTTTATCGAAGCAGCTGCCGCGAAGATCGTTAAGAAGTTTATCCGCTTCTGCGGTCTTTATGCTGTATTCTTCAAGCAAAGCGGTATGTTCCGCAGATATCGCGTTCATTTTTTCCGTAAGAGCAGCGATCTTGTTTTTTGCTTCTATATCTTCTTCGCCGAAGATGAAAACTCCGGCGAGAGCGTTGTAACTGTTAAAATTGCTGTCTATAAAATCGCGGTCGAATACAAGCAAGTCATAGTCTGCCGCGCTTTTGCCTTCCGCCCATATCACGCCGTCATTTTCCGCTATCGCATTGGCTGCGGAAGATTTTCCCGTACCGTTTTTCCCGTAAAAGAAATTCACAAGCGTGAGCCCGTCTGCACGGACATCGTTAAAAGTTGCTCTGTTGAGCGTTAAGCCTGTTATCGCCGAAGGGAGCTTTTTCTGCATATGAAACAACATCCTTTTCTGTACGCGGATCGTCAATACGGCAAAAGCCGCACATCGTTCCGCGGGATATGTAAACCGCACAGATCTTTTGCCAGCAGTTCGCATCTGCACAAAGATCTGTACCGATACATTATAACACATTTCCTCAAAAATTACAATCCCCCCGTTATGCAACGAGCGGTTGCCGTTCATAAAAAATTAATGTTTTGGGAGTGAGTTTTTGCCCAAATGCTATTGACAAGGGGGAAAAAATGGTGTATAATTGTAAAGTAATTTACTTTACAACAGTCTGCGAGGCGATTTTTACATGGATCATGAAAAAAATCTTCATGTTTCGGTGCTGCTCGATTATTACTCACCTATGCTCACCGATAAACAGAAAGACGTTATCGACCTTTATTATAATGAGGATCTTTCCCTTTCCGAGATCGCCGAACATGAGAACATTACCCGTCAGGGCGTCCGCGACAGCATAAAGCGCGGCGAACAGACCCTATTTGAACTGGAAGATAAGTTCCACCTTGCGGAACGTTCGGAAAAATATTATAAGCTTATGAAGGAAATTTCCGATACCGCTGCGGATATAAAGCATGAATGTACTTTCGGCGGCAACACCAATTCTATTTCCAGACGCGCCGAATATATCGAAAAACTGATAAACGATAATAAGGAACTGTTCTGATACAAGGCGGCGAGTAAAATGACAAGCACGGCATTATGTATGTTTTTGGACTCTGTTTTAGCATTGCTCGAAACAAATAATACCGACAAAGCTATACAGGTCATAAAGAACGGAATAAAACGTATAGACAAAGGAACAACATCAAGCAGCGAAGATACTAAAGATAAAAACTGTTAAGGAAGGTTAATATGGCGTTTGAAGGTCTTTCGGAAAAATTGAACAGCGTTTTTAAACGCCTGAAAAGCCGCGGAAAACTTACCGAGGCTGACGTAAAGGAGGCTATGCGCGAAGTGCGTATGGCTCTGCTTGAAGCGGACGTTAACTATAAAGTCGTTAAGGACTTTGTGGGAAAAGTGTCCGAAAGAGCCGTGGGAGAGGACGTTCTTACAAGCCTTACCCCCGGTCAGCAGGTAATAAAGATCGTAAACGAGGAACTTATCGCCCTTATGGGCAACAATAATGCAAGAATAAATTTCCCCTCAAAACCGCCGTGCATAATCATGATGTGCGGTCTGCAAGGCTCCGGTAAAACTACCCATGCCGCAAAACTTGCAAAGTTCTTTAAAGATCAGGGCAAACGTCCGCTGCTTGCGGCTTGCGACGTTTACCGCCCCGCTGCTATAAACCAATTGCAGGTTGTCGGCGATAAAGCAGGCGTAAAAGTCTTTGAAATGGGACAGATAAACCCCGTTACTATCGCTAAAGAAGCCGTAAAACACGCCAAAGATCACGGTAATGATGTTGTTATCCTCGATACGGCAGGACGTCTCCACATTGACGAGCAGCTTATGGACGAGCTGAAAACCATAAAGGCGGAAACTTCTCCAAATGAGATAATGCTCGTTGTGGACGCAATGACAGGTCAGGACGCGGTAAATGTTGCAAAAGCATTTGACGACGCGCTGGGCATTGACAGCGTTCTTATGTCGAAACTTGACTCAGATACAAGAGGCGGCGCGGCGCTTTCCGTACTTGCGGTAACGGGCAAACCTATAAAATTCGTGGGAACAGGCGAAAAATTAGACGAATTTGAACAGTTCCACCCCGAAAGAATGGCTTCCCGCATACTCGGAATGGGCGATATGCTCACGCTTATCGAACGCGCCCAGTCCACTTTTGATGAGGAAAATTCCAAAAAACTCAGCGAACGTTTGAAAGAAAATTCTTTCGACCTCAACGACCTTATGGATCAGATGAAACAGATCCAAAAAATGGGTCCTTTGAAACAGATAATAGGTATGCTCCCCGGCGTGGGCGATAAGATAAAGGATATGGACATTGACGACAGCCAGCTCAAACGCATTGAAGCGATGATACTTTCAATGACTCCCGCCGAAAGAGCAAAGCCTTCCATTATCGATCCCAAGCGCAAGCGCCGTATCGCCGCAGGAAGCGGAAATACCGTTGCGGACGTGAACAGGCTCCTGAGACAGTTTGAGGAGATGCAGAAAATGATGAAGCAGCTCGGAGTTATGGGCAGAAACAACAAGGGCAGGAAAAACAAGGTCAAAATGCCTCCCGGAATGATGGGCGGCGGTTTCCCGCCAATGAGATAGTATGGATATTTTCTA
This sequence comes from uncultured Clostridia bacterium, assembly GCA_947625915.1. Taxonomy (GTDB): domain Bacteria; phylum Bacillota; class Clostridia; order Oscillospirales; family Ruminococcaceae; genus RGIG8773. Next base: position 9,220 of record CANQPX010000010.1, on the reverse strand, counting down.
TTTTATCATCTTTGCGGCAGTCGGAGCGTTCAACATTCTGGCGGCGGTCTTTGATTGGAAATGGTATGTTGACTATTGGAGTTTTCAAAAAGGCAGACCAAGGCAAAGACTGAAAAACAGAAACGTCCTGCGAGCCTTCATAGGACTTGCGGGAGCAGCGCTCATCGCTTTCGGAACGGCTTTGCTGTTCGGGTTCTAAACGCTTTCACGGCGGAAACGCCTTGAAATACATCAAAAATAATTTTTCGGAGGTGAATATAATGGCAGTAAAGATCAGACTCAGAAGAATGGGCGCTAAGAAAGCTCCTTTCTACAGAATAGTCGTTGCGGATTCCAGATTTCCCAGAGACGGAAGATTTATCGAGGAGATCGGCTACTATGATTCCACAACTGAACCTTCCACAGTAAAGATAGACGCCGAAAAGGCTAAGAAGTGGATGGCTAACGGCGCACAGCCTACAGAAACAGTCAAGAAACTGTTTGAAAAGAACGGCGTTAAGTAATATCCCGTTACACGCCGAATTGACCTGCGGGGCGGACATGGGTTCGTCTCGCTTGTAACGGCGGAAAATTTTCCGTGAACAGGATCGCCGATATCGCTTCAAGTTAAGATCCTGCTTTTTATGTTCAGCGAAAACAATTGGAGGAAATTTTTATGAAAGAACTGCTTTTAAGCATTGTTACGGAACTTGTGGAGGATAAGGATTCCATAAAAATAGACGTTGACGAGCCCAACGAAGAGGGCATTATCGTTTATCATCTGCACGTTGCATCTGCCGACATGGGCAGAGTTATCGGCAAACAGGGCAGGATCGCCAAGGCTATCCGCACGGTCATGAGAGCGGGCGCAGGCAGAGCAAATCAGAAAATTATGGTAGAAATAGACTGACCTGTTCACAAATAAGAAAATTGCGGGGATATTGTGTCCGTGTTTGGCGGCACGGTATTCCCTTTTTTATAATAAGGGGGATCTTCTATGTCAGACCCGTTCAAGGACGGACAGAAAATGTATGAAAAATTATCGTCAAAATCCATTAAACAGCAGCACGCTATGATATACATTTCGCATACGGTCATAGGTGCAATGACGTTATTTCTGCTGACCGCGCTTATAGATCACAAAGGTTATCCTTTTTGGAGGATAATAGCGATAATTGCAGGAGCGGCGGTAGGCTGCCTTGTAGGGCATATCTTGATAAAAAACAACACAAAGCTTGCCGGCAGGCTTTTGGAACTGGAAAATTCCGAGGGCTATTCCGATGTTATGCTTGACGAAGCATACAGGCTGCTGAACGTTTCGACCAATAATGTGCAGAAGACGGCTTATTCGGTAATTGCCGCAATGACGCACAATTTCAGGGGCGAATACAGTCAGACGATCGAACTGCTGTCAAAACAAGATGAAAGCATATTCAAGGTCAGCCCGACAAATGCACATTTTTATTACGGATTGCTTATGACGGCGTATCTTCTTACGGGAGATCTTGACAAGGCTTCCGACACATACGATCGCGGTTTATATTTTATGCAAACGTATATGAACCACCCCAATGCAGGTATACTTGTATCAACATATCTGGCGATATATGAATTTTATACCGGACATTACGAAACGAGCCTGCAATTGCTTGACAACGCGCTGCGTATCGGGAGAGAAGAAGCAAATTCCTTAAGCGAAAAGGAAAAAGCCGAAAATCGTAAGCCCAATGAGCAAGGCGCGACCCAAATATTTTACTGGAAAGCGGTAAATTATGCTGCTCTCGGCAACAAAGCCGCCGCTTGGGAACAGATAAATTGCTGCAAGGACTTTTACAAGACGCCGTATTATGAAAGTTTGTGTAAGGAACTGCTTGACAAAATGGAAAAAGATGAAAAACAAAAACAGGAGAATCAAATAAATGAAACGTTATCTTGAAATAGGAAAAATCGTTGCCGTTCAGGGGCTGAAAGGCGAATTTCGGGTTGAACCGTGGTGCGATTCGCAGGAATTTCTCTGCGAATTTGACACGCTTTACTTCGACAAAGGCAAAACCCCCGTTGACGTGGAACGTTCCCGCCCCCATAAGAATGTTGTGGTAATGAAAATTAAGGGCGTTGATACCGTCGAACAGGCACAAATGATAAGAAATAAAATATTATATATGGACAGGGAGGACGTGGAACTGGAAGAAGGCTGCTACTTCGTTCAGGATCTTATCGGTCTTTCGGTTATCGACAACGACAACGGCAGAGACTACGGAAAACTTTGCGAAGTCTCATTTACGGGGGCAAACGATGTTTACCATATAAAGGATACCGATGGGAAGATACGTCTTATTCCCGCAATACCCGATGTTGTTATTGAAACTGATATTACAGCCGGTATTATGAAGATCCATGTTCCGGAGGGACTTTTCGATGAGGATTGATATTGCAACGCTCTTCCCGGATATGTGCGAGACAGTTCTCAATGAAAGCATTGTGGGAAGAGCAAGAAAAGCGGGAAAGATCGAACTTCACTGCCACCAGATAAGAGACTATTCCACCGACAAACACAGGCGCGTTGACGATACTCCTTACGGCGGCGGAATGGGAATGGTAATGCAGGCGGAACCTATTTACCGCTGCTTTTTGGCGGTAACGGAAAGTTTTCCCGAGAAACCGCATACTATATATATGTCTCCCAAAGGAACGGTGTTTACGCAGCAAAAGGCTCTGGAACTTTCAAAGCGGGAGAATATTTTCATTATCTGCGGGCATTATGAGGGCGTGGATCAGCGGGTACTGAACAAGATAGTCGATGAAGAAATTTCCATAGGCGACTATGTTCTTACAGGCGGGGAACTTCCCGCGCTGGTGCTTACAGACGCAGTTGCGAGAATGTGTGACGGTGTGCTGTCCTCGGAGGAATGTTTTGAGGAAGAGAGTCATTTCTCGGGACTTTTAGAATATCCCCACTACACCCGTCCCGAAGTCTGGGAAGGAGAACGTGTTCCCGAGGTGCTTCTGACGGGTCATCACAAGAATATAGAAAAATTCCGCCGTGAACAATCCATAAAAATGACCAAAGAAAAACGTCCCGATTTATATGCTAAATATGAACAAAATATAAATATGGACTCAAAATGAACTCAAGGTATTTTTAATGTAAAAAAAGTAGGGCAAAATCACTATAAAACTATGTTGAAATTTGTTGATAGGTTATAAATTTCGTTATAATAACCAAAATTGGAGTGGTTTAGTACACTATAATTAATTCAAAAAGCAGAAAATTACAGCGAAAGTCATTTTCGTAACAAAATGCCGTTGACTAACCCGAATGTGTAGGTTATAATATAAACATAGATAATTTCGGAGGGCTTCGGGCAGAAGCGTTCCGACGGTACAAGATGCAAAGAAATGAGTTAGGAGAGAGTATTATGTTCGTTAAAGATGTTATGGTTCAGAATCAGGTCGGTCTTCATGCACGTCCCGCTACCTTCTTTATCCAGAAGGCTAATGAATTCAAGTCTTCAATCTGGATCGAAAAGGAAGAGCGCCGTGTAAACGCAAAATCCCTTCTCGGTATCCTTTCCCTCGGCATCGTAGGCGGTACACAGATCAGGATCATCGCCGACGGAGCAGATGAGGAAGCTGCCGTTGCAGGTCTTATCGAGCTTGTTGAAAGCGGTTTTGCTGAGGAAACAAGATAAAGAGGACATATTTCATATTGATCGGCGCAGCTGCTGCTGCGCCTTTTGTTTTTTGTTTTTTAGTTTGTCCGCGCCTATTTTTAGTTTTTCAAAATAAAAATTCAGAAAATATATATAAAATCCGCTTGAAAATACGCCGGAATAGGCATATAATGTTTTCGGCAATATCGGAAAAGAAAGCGAGGAGCAATAATGATCTTTACCGTGGACGCAGGAAATACAAATATCGTTCTCGGCGGCTTTGAAAATGATAAGCTGCTGTTTACCGCCCGTGTCGCAACTCAAACCGCACTTATGGCGGACGAGTATGCGGTAAAATTCGGGGAGATACTTTCTCTTTACGGTCATAACGCTTCTTCAATAGAAGGCGCGATCATTTCAAGCGTTGTAACGCCGCTTACTCCCGTGCTCAATTCCGCGCTCAAAAGACTTACAGACAAAAAGATCGTTACCGTCGGTCCGGGAATAAAAACGGGCGTAAATATCAAAATAGACGACCCTGCCGTTCTCGGAGCAGACCTTGTATGCGGCGCTGTGGGCGCTATGGAAAAATATGACCCGCCCTGCATAATTTTCGATCTCGGAACAGCTACGACTATCTCCGCTATAGACAGGAACAGATTCTTCCTCGGCGGCTCGATAATCCCCGGCGTGAAAGTCTCCTTAAAAGCACTTTCAGCCACCGCCGCCGCTCTCCCCGATATCAATACAGAACTTACGGGAAACGTTCTTATCGGAACGAATACCGTTGACAGCATGAAATCGGGAAGTATCATCGGCACTGCAAGCATGATGGACGGAATGGCTGTCCGCTATAAGGAAGTTATCGGCGAAGATGCCGTTGTTATCGCAACAGGCGGACTTGCACCGTCGATAGTTCCTCATTGCAGGGAGAAGTTCATTCTTGACGAATCGCTGCTTCTGGACGGTCTGTACAGCCTTTACAAAAAGAACGCGTAAGATACTCTTCCGAATTTTGCCATATTACGCTGTATCCTCAAAGGAACGGCAGTAGGAGGTAATTTTTATGTCAAACATCAAAGAAAAGACCCGTATGCTCGCGGTAATGGGCATACTCACAGCCTTGGTGATCGTATTGCAGACAGTTGCAACAGGCATCAAGCTCGGACCATTCAGCATAACGCTGGTACTTGCGCCGATAGTTATAGGCGCGGCAATGTACGGTTGGAAAGCAGGAGCATGGCTGGGATTTGTTTTCGGCTGTATCGCTCTTACGGACGCGGCGGCATTTATGGCTGTAAGCGTTCCGGGAACGGTGATAACCTGCATACTTAAAGGCGTACTTGCGGGAATTGCCGCAGCGGCAGTCTACAAGCTTCTTGAAAAGGTAAATTTCGTTGTTGCGGTAGTTGCGGCGGCGATAGTTTGTCCGATAGTGAACACGGGAGTTTTCCTGTTAGGCTGTCTGGTATTCTTCTACAGCACCATTCAGGAATGGGCAGGCGGAACAAACGTCGGCGTCTATATGATAACCGGTCTCGTAGGTTTGAATTTTGTTGTTGAAGCGGCAATAAACCTTGTTCTCAGCACAGCGATAGTGAGCATACTTAAGATCGTTAAAAAGCCTGTTCGGGCATAAGTTAAACAAATTGCGGCACGCTCGGAAAGAACGTGCCGCATCAGCTTGTTGATAAAGCATAATATGCATTTTTAAAATAAACTGCTCTGTATTGCAAAACAGCCCGGTGAGCTGTTTTGCAATACAGAGCAACTTGTTTTTCTAAAAAATAATCTGTTGTTTGACAACAAACTATATTATACTTTATCGACAAAAAGCCCCGTTTCCGGATCGTTCGGAAACGGGACTGTTTTTTATCTTTCTATCTGCTGTTCCCTGTCGGGACCTACGCCGACCATTGCTATCTTACATTCGCAAAGTTCTTCAAGACGCTTGATGTAACTCTTGCAGATCTCGGGAAGTTCATCAAAACTCCTGCAAGCCGTGATATCGTCCTTGAAACCCTTATGCTCCTCATAAACAGGCTCGCAGCCTTCAAGTTCTTCCAGAGTCGCTGGAAAATCTTTTATTACCGTACCGTCGGTTTTTTTGTATGCAACGCATATTTTCAGCGTATCAAGTCCCGCAAGCGTATCAAGTTTATTTACAACGAGACAATTCAATCCGTTGACTCTTACGGCATGGCGGACTATCACCGCATCAAACCAACCCGTTCTGCGGGGACGTCCTGTAGTAGTTCCGAACTCGCCGCCGTTATTGCGGATATAGTCGCCGATATCATCGTTAAGTTCTGTCGGGAAAGGTCCTTTTCCCACTCTTGTGGTGTAAGCTTTTGCAACGCCGTAAACCTTGTCTATCATTGTAGGACCAACGCCCGTGCCTATGCAGACGCCTGCCGATATCGGGTGAGAACTTGTAACATAGGGATATGTTCCGAAGTCGATATCGAGAAGTGTTGCCTGTGCGCCTTCAAAGAGGATCTCCTTTCCTGCTTTATGCGCTTCATATGTCAGGACGGAAACATCATCCACATATTTAGCAAGGCGTTTTCCGTACTCGGTATATTCTTTTATAATTGCTTCGGTATCGAGCGCGCTGCCGCCGAAAACGTTTGTGATAATGCTGTTGCGGAGCTTACCTGTGGCGCGGGCTTTTTCCGCGAAAACATCGGGGTGGACAAGGTCGTAAATGCGTATGCCGCTTCTTTCGTACTTATCCATATAGCATGGACCTATACCGCGCTTTGTAGTGCCTATGTCCATATTGCCCCTGAATTTTTCGGAAAGTCCGTCAAGTTCGATATGCCAAGGCATTATGACATGGGCGCGGGGGTCGATCTTGAAGTTATCAAAGGAAACTCCCCTTGCGGAAAGCCCGTCTATCTCTTCCAGAAGGACTTTCGGGTCAACAACAACGCCTGCGCCGATCATACAGAGAGTATCTTTATAAAGTATTCCCGATGGGATAAGGTGGAGTTTATATGTTTCACCGCCCGCAACAACGGTATGTCCGGCATTGTTGCCGCCCTGTGAACGCACGACAACATCAGCCCTTGAAGCGAGCAGGTCGATAGCCTTACCTTTTCCTTCATCTCCCCATTGAGTTCCGATAACGATATTAGCAGCCATATTCACGATCTATCCGCAGGAATGCGGATAATCTCCTTTCCACACAATTGTCGGAATTATCCGAAACTAAGGCATTTCCGCACAGACTGCCGCATGGCAGAACTGCGCGTTGCCGCCTTAAATATTATATCAGAAAAAAATGTCCGTGTCAACTTTTTTTTTGCCAAATTTGCCGCACAATGCGGGGGATTTCATGCGTTTTTTGTGCAAATGGAAAAAATTGCTTTTTGTCGGCTTTGAAGAATTGTTGTTGACAATATACGAGAAAATGTGTATAATGGTATTGTAGTGTTGTAAAAAAGGAGTGTGAGGTAAATGGACGCAGGCAGTAGCAGCGGCATAAAACCCCGAAGTTGCCGGAATGCGGGATATTGCTGTTTGCAGCCATTCCGCTTCATGCAATAAGTTAGTTTTATGCCTTCTATTCTTATCTGAATAATGAATAGGAGGAATTATTATGGAAAAAGAGTCCGCCCTCGAACTGCTTGGAAGCAAGCAGTTCCTTAAACTCAAATCAGAACTTCAGGATATGAATCCTGCGGATATCGCGATACTCCTCGAAGAAATGTACGGCTCAGATGAGTTCGATGAAAAAAACCTTATAATGCTTTACCGCATACTTCCCAAAGAACTTGCCGCCGAAACATTTACCTATATGGACAGCGAAAAGCAGATGGTGCTTATCAATGCTTTTTCCGATAAGGAACTTCGTGATGTTATCGACGAACTGTATCTGGACGATACGGTAGATATGATCGAGGAAATGCCCGCAAATGTGGTTTCCCGTATCCTGAAAAACACCGATCCCGACACAAGAAAACAGATAAACGAACTCCTCAATTACCCAAAAGACAGTGCAGGTTCTGTCATGACAACGGAGTTTGTCTACCTGCGGCGGGATATCACCGTTAAAGAAGCTTTTGAACAGATACGGAAAATAGGGCTTGTTAAGGAAACTGTTTACACTTGTTATGTTATCTCAACGCACAGGAGACTTGTAGGCATAGTTACCGTTCTGGATATGCTCGTTGCCGATGAAGAGACGCGCGTTGAAGATATTATGGAAACAAACGTCATATCCGTGAATACGCATGATGACCGTGAGGACGTTGCCAGAACGATGTCAAAATACGACTTTGCGGCAATACCCGTAGTTGACAACGAGGAACGCATAGTCGGCATCATAACATTCGACGATGCCATGGACGTATTGCAGGAAGAAAACACGGAGGACTTTGCGAAAATGGCTGCGGTAATGCCCGCAGAGGACGGATATTTCAAAACGTCGGTGTTTGCTCATGCAAAAAGCCGTATACCGTGGCTGCTGATACTCATGCTTTCGGCAACGCTTACAGGCTGGATATCATCTCAATTTGAAGCGCAGATCGCACTGATACCTATGCTCGTATCCTTCATGCCGATGATAATGGGAACGGGCGGAAACTGCGGCTCGCAGAGTTCAACGCTGATAATCCGCGGAATGGCGCTTGAAGAGATACGGTTAAAGGATTTTTTCAAAGTAGTTTTCAAAGAATTCCGCATAGCACTCATTTGTGCGGCAGCGCTTGCGGTAGTAAACGGACTTAGAGTGCTTATTGTTTACAAAGATGTATCTCTTGCGCTGGTGATAGCGTTATCTCTTATCGGAACGGTAGTTATCGCAAAGCTTGTAGGTGCGGCTTTGCCGATGCTTGCGAAGGCTTTGCATCTTGATCCTGCGATCATGGCAAATCCGCTCATATCCACGGTAGTGGATTCCTGTTCGCTGTTAATATATTTTTCCGTAGCATCGGCGGTGCTGCACATTTAAGTTTTGAGAGTGAAGAGTTGAGAGTGGAGTTGCTGACGGGGTTCTTTAGTTTGCTTTTCTTGATTTTTTTATTTTGAATATAACCTTTTTTGCCTAACAGTTCGGAGGGATGACACTTCAGGGAAGGAAGAACCCGAACGCGCCTTTAGGCGCTCGCCGGGTTCTCCCTTCCCCTGCGTTTCTCCCCCCGCGCCCCTCTTTTCCTAACCCTATCTCTCTCCACGCTCGCTATCCTAAAGTTGATATTATAGAAGAATTATATTTGTACTCTATAACATAATTTGTGAAATCAACGGTGACCCTTAGAACTCTTTTCTTAGTACGAGAGTTCTACTGTTAGTTTGATATTCAACAATTATAGAGTTCTAAACAATAAAATTTCTTTTTGCGGAGTCCTTTCCCGATTAGAAAGCTTATTCTTCTTTAATTTTCATCTAATATTAGAACGCTCGTACTAAGATAAGCAAAACTAAAGAACCCGTCGATTTCACAAACTAAGTTCAAGAGTTCCAAAAAGCCTTTTCTATATTTTCAACTCCGAGCATAGCGAGCGCGGAAGGGGAAAGGTTGAAGGAAAATGGGGAGCGCGAGGGGAGAAAACCTAAGGGAAGGGGAAAACCGGCGAGCGTCC
>CANQPX010000009.1 GCA_947625915.1 uncultured Clostridia bacterium | reverse complement strand
AGAGAGCGTTCCCCTTGGCATTAACGGTTGTTATAATTCAAGCCTTGCCAAACAGCCCGGTGAGCTGTTTGGCAATAAAGAGCATTTTGTTTTTCTAAAAAATGATACCTTGTTTGTTAAAAACTATATTATATTTGTCAAAATGCACATTTATTGGTGGCAATTATTGTAATAATGATACAATTTCAGAATTATTCCAAGCCGCCTTGACTTTTATTTGAAAAAATGATATAATTATCTATATTTGAGTATTTTTTTATCCAAAATATATTTCAGGAGGTCTTGAAAATGTCAAGAGTTTACAATTTCAGCGCAGGTCCGGCTGTTCTGCCGGAAGAAGTTCTCAAGGAAGCAGCAGATGAAATGCTGGATTATAAGGGAACAGGTATGTCCGTTATGGAAATGTCCCACCGCTCAAAAGCCTATGACGAGATCATCAAGGACGCGGAAAAGGATATCCGCGATCTTATGAAGATCCCCGATAACTACAAGGTGCTGTTCCTTCAGGGAGGAGCTTCACAGCAGTTCGCGGCAGTCCCCATGAACCTTATGAAGAATAAGAAAGCCGCTTACATCATCACCGGTCAGTGGGCTAAGAAAGCTTATCAGGAAGCTCAGATCTTCGGCGAAGCTGTTGCAGTTGCTTCTTCCGCAGATAAAACATTCTCCTATATCCCCGACTGCTCCGATCTGGATATCCCCGAAGATGCGGACTATGTTTACATCTGTGAGAACAACACCATTTACGGTACAAAGTTCTGGCAGCTCCCCAACACAAAGGGCAAGGATCTTGTTGCGGACGTTTCTTCTTGTTTCCTGTCCGAACCCGTTGACGTTACAAAGTACGGCGTTATCTACGGCGGCGTTCAGAAGAACGTTGGTCCTGCGGGCGTTGTTATCTCAATTATCCGTGAAGATCTTATCAGAGACGACGTTCTCCCCGGCACTCCTACTATGCTGAAATGGAAAACTCAGGCTGACAACGACAGCCTTTACAATACTCCTCCATGCTACGGTATCTATATCTGCGGCAAGGTGTTCAAGTGGATAAAGAAAATGGGCGGTCTTGAAGCTATGAAGGCTCACAACGAGAAGAAAGCCAAGATCCTCTATGATTATCTTGACGAGAGCAAACTGTTCAAGGGTACTGTTGAAAAGAAAGACCGTTCGCTGATGAACGTTCCGTTTATTACGGGAAATGAAGAACTTGACGCTAAGTTCGTTAAGGAATCCAAGGCGGCAGGCTTCGAGAACCTCAAAGGTCACAGAACTGTCGGCGGCATGAGAGCCTCCATTTACAACGCTATGCCTATCGAGGGCGTTGAAAAGCTTGTTGAATTCATGAAGAAGTTCGAGAAGGAAAACGGCTGAGTTCATTTCGCTGAAAAATGACCGAACGGAGGAAATACCCTATGGCAAAGAAGTCGGAAAGATTCAAGATAATATATTCTCAGGGACTCTCGCCCCAATATAGAATAGCCGTTGACACTGCAACAGGCGTGAATTATATTATTTATAACGAGGGATATGCCGGCGGAATTACCGTTCTTCTTGACAAGGACGGCAAGCCGGTAGTCACTCCGGAACTTATCGACGATACCATAGGTTTTTCGGTAGAAAAATAAAAAATTATTCTGAAAGCAGGTAATAGAAATGTTCAATATCCAGACACTCAATAAGATCGCAAAATGCGGCACCGACATTTTTGACAAGGCTAAATATACCGTTGCCGATGAAGTGGCAAACCCCGATGCGATAATGGTACGCAGTGCTAAAATGCACGATATGGAATTTGCTCCCAATCTTCTTGCAATCGCAAGAGCGGGCGCAGGCGTAAATAATATCCCCGTTGACAAGTGCGCGGAACAGGGCATAGTTGTTTTCAACACCCCCGGCGCAAACGCAAACGGCGTTAAGGAACTTGCTCTTGCGGGCATGATCCTTGCTTCAAGAGACGTTATCGGCGGCGCAAACTGGGTACAGGCAAACAAAGCCGATCCCGATATTGCAAAGAGCGTTGAAAAGAACAAGTCACAGTTCGCAGGAACCGAGATAAAGGGCAAGACCCTCGGCATCATCGGTCTGGGCGCTATCGGCGGTCCTCTCGGAAACGCTGCTGTAAATCTCGGCATGAGAGTTCTGGGCTGCGATCCGTATATCTCCATCGACGCGGCATGGCACCTTTCCGAAAACATAGAGAGAGTAAAGACAAGAGAGGAAATTTTCAAGAATTCCGATTACATCACACTTCATACTCCTCTTGTTGTAAATGACGACCCCAACGTTAACACAAAGCATATGATAAATGCCGACACTATCGCTATGATGAAAGACGGAGTTATCATAATGAACTTCGCCCGCGATACACTTGTTGATGATGACGCTATGGAAGCTGCTCTCAAATCGGGCAAAGTTCGCCGCTACATCACAGATTTCCCCAACGAAAAGACCGCAAACATGGAAGGCGTTATCGCTATACCTCACCTTGGCGCGTCTACAGAGGAGTCCGAGGATAACTGCGCTGTAATGGCTGCGAATGAACTTGTTGAGTATATGGAAAAGGGAAATATCATCAATTCCGTAAACTACCCCAATGCGGAAATGGAAGCTGCGGGAACGAAGATATGCGTTATGCATAAGAACATACCCGATGTTATCTCCAAGCTGACTTCCGTTCTCGGAGACCTTAACATCAACATTGAAAATATGGTGAGCAAGTCCAAGAAGGATTACGCTTACACAATGCTTGACGCTATGGGCAACATCACAGACGATATCGTTAAGAAGCTTGCCGCTGTTGACAGCGTTATAAAGATCAGAGTTATAAAGTGATTTCTGAAAGGAGAATAGGGACATGAACGAAGAATATTTTGAGCAGAGCGATGTGGAGCAGAACAAGACCATTGTGATGCTTACCTGCGTTATTGAAATTATCATACCCATAATATTTTTCCTTCCTCTGGTCGCCTGTAAGGATTCCGCATACGGAAAGTATTATGCAAATCAGTGCTTTCTGCTGTTTATCTGTGATGTAGCTGCAGGAATTTTGACCCGGATCCGGATAATTTCATATGCCGGCTGGCTGATAGGCGTTGTGCTTCTCATATTTGGCATACTGAACGCTGTAAACGCCAATTCGGGTGCAAGAAAAGGCATACCCCTTATAGGCAGTATCGAAATATTCAAATAATACTTGCAAGTATCGCCGCTCCGGAAATTCCGGAGCGGGATTTTTTTCATTACAGGGTGCTTTTAACATACAATTTTGAGAGTGGAGTTGCTGACGGAATCCTTTAGTTATCTTTTCTTATCTTTTATTTTGTGAAAATCTCTTAGTTTTATGTTTCGGGGGGATGACACTTCAGGGAAGGAAGAACCCGAACGCGCCCAAAGGCGCTCGCCGGGTTCTCCCTTCCCCTGCGTTTCTCCCCCCGTGCCCCCCTTTTCCTAACCCCATCTCTCTCCGCGCTCGCTATCCAAATGTAGATTTTATAATTTGGGTTTTATGGTTGCTCTATGACATAGTTTGTGGAGTCAACAGTGACCCTTAGTTTTGTCTATCTTGATAGCTGCGTTCTAAACTTAGTCCATATGGGACGCAAAATAGAGTTCTAAACAATAGAATTTCTTTTTGCGGAGTCCTCTAATGTTTAAAAAGCTTATTCTTCTTTAATTTTCATCTAATATTAGAACGCTCGTACTAAGATAAGCTAAACTAAGGAACCCGTAGCCAACGCTTTCTATGTTCCAGAACACTATGTTATTTCTTCTATAATATCAACTTTAGGGTAGCGAGCGCGGAAGGGGAAAGGTTGAAGGAAAGTGGGGATGCACGAAAACTGACGCAAGCGTCAGCTGGAGAAAAACTAAGGGAAGGGGAAAACCGTGCGAGCGTCCTTGTTGGACGCTCGGGTTTCCCCTTCCCTTATGGTTGTCTGCCCCTCGCAAGAAAGGGCAAAAAGGGTCATAAAATAAACAAAAAGATAAGAACAGCAAACTAAGAACCCCCGCCGCCCACACCCACCCTGTGCCTTCCCTTATGGTTGTCTGCCCCTCGCAAGGTTGGCAAAATGAAATTTTTACTATCGCTTTTTAAGAAAAGCAAACTGCACTCCTTTTACATTTGCCCCGAAAATCAAAAAAGGGGTTATAAGCAAAATAAAAAATAAGAAAAGCAAACTCCGTCAATGCTTTAAACTTTCATAATATTTTTTCATAGTCTGTGCATCTTCGGTTTGTGTGCCGGAACTTTCACAAATAAAAATAGGCGAAAGATCCCTTTCATATATAAGTTCCATTAGCGGCTCGAAATCAGGTCCGTAAATGTCGTCCGCAAATGTCAAGTGACATTTTTCCCCGCCTTTGTCAGTGTATTGTATTTTTGAAAAATGTGAGTGAAAAATTTTTGCACGGTCAGAACCAAGTTCATTTTCAATAGTATCAAGAATTTTTTTGTATTCCTCTTTGCCCTTTATTTCTCCGAAAGTACGCGCGTTAAGATGCCCGAAATCAATGCATGGGATAAAACTTTCATCAACTTTGCAAAGTTCCATGACTTCACGCAGATCGCCGAGCTGATTTATTTTTCCCATCGTTTCAGGACAGCAGTGAACGCTTTCCAAGCCTTCCGAAACAAGTGCTTCACGGGCTTTTTTTAATGTTCCTTTTGCAAGTTCCAACGCTTCTTCACGGGAAATTTTTGAGCATGAACCGCTGTGAACGACTATCCTGTCTCCGCCCATGGCTTTTACCGCGGCAGCCGACTGCAAAATATAATTTACCGAACCGTTTCTTTTTTCTTCTTCAATTCCCGAAAGAGAAATAAAATACGGCGCATGGAGCGAAACGGTGATATTTTTTTCCGCAAGAGCTTTTCCTATTTCCGCAGCGGCGTCAAGCCCGACGCGCACACCTTGACCGCATTGATATTCAAAATGGTCAAGACCGAATTTTTCAAGATATTCTCCAAGCTGTACGGATCTTTTATACCCCATTGTTTTAAAACTCTCCGCAGTTCCTGCGGGACCGAATTTTGCGCTCATAAAAAACTTCCTCTCAATAAATAATTCTCATTAAATTATAACACGGCGCTGAAAATTTGTCAAACACTGCCGCTTTACCGAAAATCATAAAATAAAATGATTTTCGGTAAATTGCATAAAATTTGCAACAGCTCTTGATTTCGGAGAAAAAATATGTTATGATAATGTTATCATAGGTGAAGTGTGAAAGGAGACTGCTTATGTCATATATTATGCCTATAGGCGTGGGGATCTCGGGCTACAGCTCGGGCTTCGGCGGCAGTTCCTACGGAATGAGCGTATATCGGAAAAATTCCGCGAATAATACAAACAAGACCCCGATCACCGCTGCTGCTGATCGGAACAATAAAACTTACGGAAGTGACTTTCCCGTAAATAACGAAAATACTTACGGCGGAAAACTTTCCAAAGAAGCGGATATGAAGCGCCGCTTTGATTCGTATGAGTGCCAGACCTGCAGGAACCGCCGCTATCAGGACGGTTCGGACGATGCGGGAGTTTCTTTCAAAACACCGACTAAAGTCGATCCGAAAGCTGCCGCTTCCGCAGTACGGAGCCATGAACAGGAACACGTCAGCAGAAATCGTTCAAAGGCGGAGCGCGAAGGCAAAGAGATAGTTTCCCAGACGGTAACGATACATACGGGCATTTGCCCCGAATGCGGAAAGGTCTACGTTTCCGGCGGTACAACAAGGACAACTACACGCAACTCTTCCGATGCGGACAAATTCAGCGTGGGGCTTTCCGATCCGTCAATGGACAAGGGAAAGCTTTTCAATGCTGCTGCATAATGATATTGAGTAAAAAGCGGCTCCCGTTATCACGGGAGCCGTCTGTTTTTTAGTTTTTAGTCGGTGATGCAAATGAAATTTTATGAAGCTTGATCGCCGCGTTTCTTCTTTTTCTTGTAAAAGTAATATGCTATGCTCGAACCTGCAGCAAATACCACTTCGCATATGATGGATACCCAGAATTTCGGCGACTTCGGGTCGTCAACGCTGGAACCCATAAGCGTGGTGGTTATAAGTCCCGGAAGTATCCCGAGGAACGATCCGACAAAGTATTTTATCGGTGAAAATCCTACCGATCCGAGGAACATACTCACTACATCACATGGCAGAATGTTTATTACCCGAAGGAAAAACGCTATGAAAAACTCGTTTTCCGATTGGAATTCCCGAAGTTTGTCGGCATTTTTGTTTTTGCTGATGAGTTTTTCCACGAATTCCCGCTCCGCAAAGCGTCCTATCAGGTACGGCAGTGCAAGCATTACGATTATTCCTGCCGCATTTACCGACAGCGCGGCAAAATAGTTCGGGAAAATACTTCCCGATGCGACAACAAGTATCATCATCGGAAAAAACATAGAAAGCGATTTCATTCCGAAAAGTCCTATCATCACCAGTGCCGCGAGCCATAGATTTTTCGGAGTGAACTCAAGGATATGTTCTATCGTTACGCCCCTGAAAAATTTAAGATAAATTATCACACATAAAGCTACCATTACAATGGGTGCGATCTGTATTATCCGCTTCAATATTTCCGTAAAATGTTTTTTGGTCAAAATTTTCATCTCCCGAGGTCACATAAGCGGAGCAAATACCCGCAGGATACGTCCCGCAATTTTTTTGAAAATATTGTATTTTTTGCAGTCCTCCAAGGTTATTTCGCAGCATTTGCCCATTGTTTCCCGCATATCTTTTTCTATATCTGCCACTACAGGGCATTTGTAAAAGTAACACGCACATTCAAAATGCAGGTACAAACTTCTGTAATCAAGGTTTATAGAGCCTACTACAGCCTTTATGTCATCGCTGACGAATTCCTTTGCATGGACAAATCCCGGAGTGTATTCGTAAATTTTCACTCCCGCGGAAATAAGTTCCCCGTAATATGAGCGGGCAAGGATATAAGCATACTGCTTGTCCGGCTTATGGGGCATGATTATGGAAACGTCTACACCGCGTTTTGCCGCAAAGATCAGTGCGCGGCTCATTTCCTCATCAAGTATAAGGTACGGCGTCATGATGTGGACATATTTTTCCGCGCGGTCAAGAATATCCAGATATACATTTTTTCCCACATTTTCGTTGTCAAGGGGGCTGTCGCCGTAAGGCAGCAGGAAACCTTCTTCTATGGGGTGATCGTGCTCTATATTTGTTGTGTAAGCGGCGTAATCGTCCTCATTTTTTTCGGAGATGTTCCAGTTCTGCAAAAACATTGCCGTAAAGCTTTTTGCGGCGTCGCCCTTTACCATTACGGCTGTATCTTTCCAGTGTCCGAAGCGTTCAAACTTGTTTATATACTCGTCCGCAAGATTTATCCCGCCTGTAAATGCCGTATGCCCGTCGATCACAAGTATCTTGCGGTGATCGCGGTTGTTCTGTATAGTGGTGAAAACAGGCTTTATGGGGGAGAAAACTTTGCATTTTATGCCCCTTGCGGCAAGTTTTTTGGGGTAATTGTAAGGCACGAGCACAAGACTGCTCATTCCGTCGTACATGAACCGCACATCAACGCCTTGTTTTGCTTTTCTTTCAAGTATTTCGAGGATAGTATCCCACATTTCGCCGTGTTCAACGATAAAAAATTCCAGAAAAATGAATTTTTCCGCTTTTTCTATTTCCCTGACCATAGCTTGGAAAGCGTCCTCGCCGATGGGATAATATTCCGCTCCCGAATTCCTGTATGCGGGGAAACCTGCATATTTCTTCATATATTCGGCAAGATTTTTCTCTTTGACGCTGATATTTCCGAGTTCTTCAAGGACTTTTCCGTCCTGCGGTATATACGGCGCGGTCTTATCTATCAGAGCAAGTATGCGTTTGTTCATTAGTCTTGTTCCGAATTCCAGCCGCACAAAAATATACAGCACCGTTCCGAAGATCGGCACGAGCATTACCGGAACGACCCATGCAAGCTTATAATACGGGTTTGTTTTATCATTTATTATGCATACAAGGACAATGAGCGAAAGTATCGACATTGCCGCGCTGAAAAAAACGAAGTGGCTGCTGAAATACATAATTGCCGTCAGCACGAACGCGGCTTGAAGCGCAAGACCGAGCACAACGATGAACGTTCTTCCGAATATTATCCTTACGAGACTTTTTATTTTTCTTTTTACCTTTTTATTCATTTCACGACCTGACCTTAACGGGGAATAACAGTGTTCCTGCGCGCGGAGGAACATATCTTTGTTCCGATACCGACCCGCAAAATACATTTTAAACCATTATGCCCAAATTGTCAAGTCATTTTTATGCCTTATTCTGTGACAATATGATGAAACATTTAAAATAATATTGTTATTTATGTAATTATGTGATATAATTGATTATGTGTAAAAATATACCGAAAGGAGCATTGTTGAAACAATGACAAGTCATATAGGAACAAGATGTATGGTCTGCAGTGAAAAGTTCACTTTCGAGGACGATGTTGTCATCTGCCCGGAATGCGGTACGCCGTATCACCGCGCCTGTTACGAAAAAAGCGGGAGCTGCGTGAATACCGCTCTTCACAAGAGCGGCGGAACATGGAAGCCTTCCTATGACGTAGGTTCTGACGGAGCGGAAAATTCCGAAACGGTATGCGCCTTCTGCGGATATACAAACCCGCCGCTGACGCTTTTCTGCCGCAGATGCGGTATGCCCGCGCCCGGCATACACAGCGACGCTAACGGCATGGAGCAGCGTTATGACGGTGTAAATATAAACGACGATCCCGACGCATATAACAGAAATGCAAACAGCGGGATGTTCATAGATCCGTTTTTTGTAAATTTTTCCGACCCGCTGTGCGGATTGAGCCCCGATGAGGATTTCGACGGAGTAAAGCTTGCGGAACTGGGCGATCATGTGGGAACAAATACTCATTATTATATCCCGCTCTTTAAACAGTTCAAGGAACTGGGCAGAAAATTCAGCCTTAATTTCCCGGCAATGCTTTTCCCGGAATTTTACTTTGCATACCGCAAAATGCCGCTTATGGCTGTTCTGGCACTGATATTGAAAGTAATTGCCGCACTGCCCCAGTTCATATATCTTTTTTCGGGAACTTCCGATTTCGGCATACTTTCTGTGTTCGCGTCACAGTTTGACGTAAGGAGCGCGGCGTTCCGCGGCGTAGTTATGCTGGGAACAGCAATATCCTACGCGGCGATGTTCACCTTCGGAATGTTCGGCAACAGGCTTTACTATGACCACTCACTGAAACACATAAAGAAACTTAAGGAATTATTCGGCGGCATGGCTCCGCGTGACGTTATCACAAAAAAAGGCGGAACGTCCGCACTGCTGTTAGTCCTTTTCATATGCATAGAAGCACTGCCGTATGCTGCAATGTATCTGATACGGTTTTTTTCAATGACAGGAATGAATTAAATACAAAGGGGTATTTGAAATGAAAGTAAAAAAAGCGGTCATCACCGCCGCGGGCTACGGCACAAGAATGCTTCCCGCAACGAAAGCCATGCCTAAGGAAATGCTCCCGATACTGGATAAGCCTGCGATACAATATATCGTTGAGGAATGTGTCCGTTCGGGGATAAAAGATATCCTTATCGTACTTTCCAGAGGGAAACACGTTGTAGAAGATCATTTTGACCGTTCCCCGGATCTGGAACGGCAGCTGGAAAAAAGTGGGAAAACCGAACTTTGCGAAGAAATAAAAAGTATCGCTTCAATGGCGAATATAACATATGTCCGTCAGACAGAACAGCTCGGACTCGGACACGCTGTGCTTTGCGCAAAAAGCTTTGCGGGCAACGACCCTATCGCCGTGCTTTACGGCGATGATGTCATAATCGGCGAAGATCCCGCCATAGCACAGCTTTGCAGAGCATATGAAAAATACGGGAAAGGCACAGCCGGCATACGGGAAGTCCCCACGGAGGATGTTGTAAAATATTCTTCTATGAAACTCAGCCCGCTCGATGACGGTTATTTTGAGATCACGGATATGATAGAAAAACCGTCAAAGGAACAGATCTTCTCAAATTATTCGATACTCGGAAGATGCGTGCTGCCGTCTGAAATTTTTGACATACTGGAGAATATCCCTTACGGAAGGAACAATGAGTTACAGCTTACCGACGCCATGAAACAGCTTGCGGTGAGCGAAGGAATGATAGGCGTGGGATTTACAGGAACAAGATACGATATGGGCAATAAACTCAGCTGTGTGAAAGCAACTATAGATACTTGCCTGAAAGATGCGGAAAACGGTGAGGAACTGAAACAGTATATCCTTGAACTTGCCGAAAAAATACGCTGAATCCGATAGGGGGGGAAAAGCCATATGCCTGTTCTTGAACTTAAAAATGTATGCTGCGGCTACGGAAAGACCGACATAATAAAAAATGTCTCACTGGAACTTGAAGCGGGAGAAATACTTTCTCTTGCGGGACCGAACGGCTGCGGAAAAACTACTCTCCTGCGTGCGGCGTGCGGACTGCTGCCGATAAGAGCGGGTGAAGTTCTTATAAAAGGGAAGTCCGCCGCTTCTCTTGCTCCGAAAGAAAGGGCAAAACTTACGGCAATGCTTTCACAGACAGGCGAGGGCGGCGAGTATTCCGACTATACGGTCATGGAAACGGTATTGATGGGAAGATATGCGCGTATGGGAGGAAAACTGTTCGCGGAAACTTCCGAGGAGGATATAAAAGCTGCGGAAAATGCAATTGCGGAACTGGAACTTTCCGATCTTAAAGACCGTTATATAACCGAACTTTCGGGCGGACAGCTGCGAAGAGTGTTCCTTGCGAGAGCGTTTGCACAGGAGCCTGAGATATTGTTTCTGGACGAACCTGCGAACCACCTTGACCCGAAGCATCAGACGGAACTTTGCAGACTGCTGCAAAAATGGAAAGACAGCGGAAGATCGGCAGTGGGAGTTTTCCATGATATAGGATATGCGGCTGCCGTTTCCGACAGGATAATGCTTATGCAGGACGGAAAAGCGGTGCTTTGCGATGAGCCTGAAAAGATCATCGGTTCGGGGAAACTGAACGATGTTTTTGAAACGGATATAGCGGCGCATATGAAAAATATGGCGCGGTTCTGGATAAACTGATATTTTTACTTTCCCGAAAAGAGGACGATATTATGGAAGTCAGCGAAAATTTCAAAGTAGTTCCGCTGCTCAGCATAGATGAGATACATAGCGCATTCACACTTGCGGAAAAGGTGTTTATGGAATTTGAAGCGCCGCATTTTCCGCGCAGAGGTACAGAAAGTTTTCTGAATTTTTTATGGGGAGACCGTATGCGCGAAATGCTCGACATGGGCAATATGCGGGTATGGGGCTGCTATTGCGGAGATGAGCTGCTTGGAATGATGGCTCTTCGGGGCGGGGATCATATAAGCCTTGCGTTTGTAAGAGGAGAGTTCCACCGCCGCGGGATAGGGAAACTGCTTTTCTCCGAAGTGAAGAAATATGCTTCAAAGCATCATGCTTTGGCAATAACCGTAAACGCCAGCGATTACGGAATACCGTTTTACACGGCTATGGGATTTGTCAAAACGGATATGCAGACCGAAAGTGACGGAATAATCTATACTCCCATGAAAAACAAACTTTCAAGGAATATTTTCCGATTTAATAAAAGGAATTAAGAGCCGATAAAAAAGATTATTCATGCTTAAGAAATAAATTGCGCTATCAAATGTTATACAATTATGTTATAATCTCTATAACTATCATTAAATGCAATTTTCGGAGACGCGGTTTCTTCAATATTGCGAAAAGAGGGGTCCCGATATGAAAAAACGCCTTAATATCGGTCTTATGATAAGCCATCTTGAGGACGATTTTGCCAATGCGGTATGCCGCGGCGCGATAATTGGCGCAAAAGAAATAGACGCTAACCTGTTCATTTTCCCGGGAAGATACATAGACGGAGTCTATGCCGATAAAAAACGTACAGAGTATGAGTATCAGTACAATACTCTGTTCTCTTATGCCTTCCCGGAGGATATAGATGTATTGCTCGTATTGGCGGGAACGATATGCGGTTCTGTTCCTTATGAAAGAAAAAAAGAGTTCCTCGAAAGTTTCGGCGATATCCCTATGATAACAATTGCCTGTGAGATAGACGGTTATTCCTCTATATGCTTCGATAACAAAAGCGGTCTCAGGGAATGTATCGAACACCTTATAAATGAGCATAACTGCAAAAGGATCGGTTTCGTCAGCGGTCCTCAGACAAACGACGATGCGAACGAAAGACTTGCAGTTTACAGATCAACTCTTGAAGATAACGGTATACGCTATGACGAGAAACGCGTTGTTTACGGGAATTTTTCCCCGTACAGTCAGGACGTTGTGAGAGAACTTCTTGACCGCTGCCCCGATCTGCAAGCCGTTTCCTTTGCAAACGATGCAATGGTAACAGGCGCATATGAAGTCTTTGCCGAAAGAGGTCTTGAAGTCGGAAAAGATATCCTTGTTACGGGCTTTGATGATTCGCCCGCTGCTTCAACGCTTGTGCCGCCGCTGACAACGGTGGGCGCGGACGCTTCGGAACTCGGCTATGACGCGGTGATAGACTGCACAAAGATCATCGGCAAACATTCCGTTACAGACAGCCTTGTCCGCTCGTCAATGGTAAAAAGGCGTTCCTGCGGCTGCAAAGCAGATATGTCCGGTGATGCTTACGATGATGTGTTCGTGTTCGATCACTGTTGGTGCCGCTCGGACAGCCAGACAGTTTCCGCACTTATAAAATATATGTTTTCCAACTACAAATCCAGCAGTGCCGTTACACATACAAAAGACCTTTTCAAGGAGTATTTCGGAAATCTTTTCAGCTTTTTTCATTCCGACAACAAAGGACGCATAATCTATTCAGATGAAGCTGCCGAATATTTTTCTTCCGCACTGGAAGCTCTTCTCTCCTTTGAAACTATGAAATATGTCGATCACGACAAGATATGCACCGTTGTTGATTATCTTATAAGAAGATTTAACGCGGGAATAGACAATGACGAGGATAAGAAAAAACTTTCCGCGATATCCGTTGACCTTTATAAAATAATCATGCAGGCTGCCGTAAGCTACAGCGAAAAACATATTGATGATATCGAGTTCCTTACTTTCCAGTCCAACGCCATCACAAAGGATATGCTCCTTTTCGACAGCTACGATGATGAAAGTTACGGTTCGGTAAGCGATAAATTCATGCGTATGAATATCGGCAGCAGCTATATTTACGTTTTTCCCGACACAATAACGATAAGAAAAGACGAAAAATGGGTGCCGCCTTCAAAAGTTCTGCTGAAATCCTATCACAACGGCGATATGATGAAAGTTCTCCCGCACGATGAGCAGGAAATATCCATAAAACATCTTTTCAACAATAAGTATATCCCCGATGACAGACGGGTAACAATGGTGCTTTCGTCAATATTCCTCAATGCGGATCATTACGGTCTGTTCCTTTGCGAACTGGAGTATGACTATTTCTATTATATCAACGTTCTGTCGTCACAGCTTTGCGCGGCAATGAAGATCCTAAGGCTGATACAGGATAAGGAAACTATCCGTATGGAACTGGAAAACACGTTGATACAGATACAGGAGAAAAATCTTCAGCTCGATGTTATCTCAAAAGTTGACGAACTTACGGGCGTGTATAACCGCAGAGGATTTTTTGCACAGGCAAGCAGCATGATATGTTCTCCCATGAATACGGGAAAAGACGCGCTGATAATATTTGCCGATCTTGACAGTTTAAAGACCATCAACGATTCTTTCAGCCATGAGGACGGGGATTTTGCAATAAAAAATGCCGCAAAGATACTCTGCGACTCGTTTAGGGGTTCGGATATAATCGGACGTATAGGCGGAGATGAGTTTTCCGTTCTTGCAATGATGGAAAGCGGCAGCAAGGACGAGATAACTTCTATTGTCCGCAAGAGGATAACGGCTGCGACGGAAGCTTTCAACAGCGGGCATGACAAGCCGTACATCGTTCGTATGAGTTTAGGAGTATATGCGTTCAAATGCTCGCCGGAGACGGAACTTTCAAAAATACTTGCCCAAGCGGACAATGTTCTTTATGATGAAAAGAAGAAAAAGACGTCTATACTCAGATAATGTTTTTAACAATTTTGCGCGCAGCGCAAAATTGAAAAGCTGGTCCAGCGCAGCCGCGCTGGTGGGGTCTGAGGGAAAAACGAATGCTTCGCATTCGTCTAAGCCCCGCCGCCGAAACGAACGCA
The DNA here is from genome assembly GCA_947625915.1 of uncultured Clostridia bacterium. GTDB lineage: Bacteria > Bacillota > Clostridia > Oscillospirales > Ruminococcaceae > RGIG8773. The sequence goes on along the minus strand of CANQPX010000009.1, from coordinate 41,534 downwards.
GTTCGTTTTTCGCAGAACGGCGGAAGCCCCTAATGCCTTTAGGAGCTCCGCAGGGGTGTGAATAAAATGATGCAAGCGTCATTTGCGTCGCAGACAGCAAGAGGGGGAAGCCCTGCGATAGAGGGCTTCCCCCTTGGCATTTAACTATAAAATACCATTTAAGCCTTGCCAAACAGCCCGGTGAGCTGTTTGGCAATACAGAGCAATATACTTATTTATTTGTAAATTCTTTTTCTACAGACTGAACGGACTGCCGCCAAGCGGCAGTCCTGAATTTTTATCTCATTCCTCCGACTTTAGCTGCGCTTCACAACGGAAGAAGTTTTCTTCCGACAGTAAACGCCGATGCCGAGCATCAGCAGCAGGTATGCGATGAGAATAACGTATATCATGATCTTTTCCTTTCTTTTGCTTTAGTGCAAAAAATCTTGTAAGTTTTAAAGCGATGAAGTAATTATAACAGAAACTTCCCCCTTTGTCAATAGCAGCTGTACATATTTATAACATAAACAGGAGTTTTTTAGTCTTAATTTGTGTATATTTCCATAATGAACTTTTTCAATTTGTACAAAATGATAGTTGACAGTTTAGTGATTTTGTGGTAAAATTACTAATGATACAGTTTGTCATAATGATATGTGTATTCTATTTTAATATTCATTTAATATGGGCGACACAATATCGGACTTCTGTTCGTTTTCGGAAAGCCGCACTTCTTCGGCGTTCCGAAAATTTATTGACATAATGTAAATCGTTTTCATAATTATTCCGGCGGGGAATTGTCGCCCGCTCTATAAGAAAGGATCGATCACAAGATGGCGGTAAGCAGACTTACGGACTCCTACAAGGACATCTCGGTCATGAACAGACCCGTGAATGTCCGGAAAACAGCCTCGGAACGTATTGCCGATAAGATCTACTGGGTATTCAGACTCGGTATCGTCGCAAACGTTATAATGCTGTTCTTCCCCGCGTTCAACCCCGCAAGGATAAGCGGTCTTATCAATAAGAACCTTTCGCTTTTCTCATGCGGTATTTCCTACGATAAGATCGTTGCGAACTTCGGACGCGCTTTAAGAATGAAATGGGTGGAGGCTTCCTCCTTCCAAACATTGAGATGGTTCTCACTGCTGATAATAATTGCCGTAGCCATAATGGCTGCCGCAGGCTGTATGTCACTGGGAAACAATAAGCTGAAAAAACTTTGCAGCATAGTTGCCGTTGTAGGCGGAGCAATGGAATTCGGCGCAATGTTCGGGATCAGAGGAGTGTACAACGACGTTGTTGCACAGGCAAGAGAGTCCGGCAAGTTGAAGAATATCTCTCCCATGCTGCCCTTCGTCAATAAAGTCTTTATGGCGCTTGCGATAGGCGTTGTTGTTCTTGCGGTGATAAATTTCTTCCTCATACCGAGAACGGAACATGGCGAAAAGTTCGAGATAGAACCGAGATATCAGCTTTTCCTTATGATGCTGCCGGTAATAGCGCTTGCTTTCGTGTTCAGCTATCTGCCGCTCTACGGCTGGAGATATGCGTTCTTTGATTACAAATCAGGTGAAACTCTTTCAATGGATAAGTTCGTAGGCTTCAAATGGTTCACGAGCCTTTTCCAGAACGCCGCAACAAGACGCGATATGCTGAACGTGCTGAAAAATACACTGGCAATGAGCGGTCTGGGCATACTTACGAGCTGGCTGCCTATGGCGTTCGCTATCTTCCTTTCGGAAATAAAGAATACACATTTCAGAAGATTTGTACAGACATTTACAACTATCCCGAACTTCATAAGCTGGGTACTTGTATATGCGATCGCTATCGCTATGTTCAATACAGACGGATTTATAAACACCATGCTCAACAGCTTCAATAACGGCGGCACTGCCGTTACAACGAACTACCTGATGGATCCATCGCATATGTGGCTGAAAATGCTTGCGTGGGGTACTTGGAAAGGCATAGGCTGGAGCGCGATCATCTACATCGCCGCTATTTCCGGTATCGATCAGGGCTTGTACGAAGCTGCAACGGTGGACGGCGCGGGAAGATTTGCTAAGATGTGGTACATAAGCGTTCCCGAACTTATCCCGACTTACTGCGTTCTGCTGCTGATGTCCATAGCGAATATCCTTACGAACGGTATGGATCAGTACTTGGTATTCTCAAACGCTATGAACCAAGATTCGATACAGGTACTTGATCTTTACGTTTATAACCTCGGTATCGGAAGCGGACTTATCCCGCTGTCAACGGTCATCGGTATGGTAAAATCGGTAGTAAGCGTAATTCTTCTCTTTGCCGCAAACGGAGTTTCAAAGGCTATCCGCGGCGAGAGCATAGTATAAGGAGGGAACACAATGGCTGACGAGATACATCTCACCCTTAAACAGAAACATGAGGAGAAAAAATATTTCAAGGAACACAGATCTCATGTTAAACCTACTATGGGCGATATCATATTCAATATCATAAACTACCTGTTCTTCGGTCTGTTTACGATAAGCTGCTTGTTCCCGTTCTACTACATCTTTATCAACACCATTTCAAGCAACGAATATGTAAACAGAGGCGCAATTACATTGCTGCCGAAGGGTCTGACGCTGTACAACTATATCCAGATGGGCAGAGTAAACGACCTGTGGACTTCCGTTGGAATAACGTTTTTGAGAACATTTGTCGGAACCGCTCTTATGGTATTCGTTTCCGCACTGGCAGGCTACCTTGTTACAAAGAAGGAAATGTGGCACAGACAGTTCTGGTACCGTTTCCTCGTTATAACGATGTACTTCAACGCGGGTCTTATCCCTTGGTACCTGAATATGGCAATGCTCGGTCTTACGGACAGCTTCGCCGCATACATAATCCCCGGCATAGTTTCTCCGTATAATATCATTCTGGTAAAAACATACATCGAGTCTATCCCCGGCGAGATCGAGGAAAGCGCATATATGGACGGCGCAAGTTACTGGACGATCTTCCATAAGATAATATGGCCGTTAAGTAAACCTATACTTGCGACGATAGCGATCTTCGGCGCGGTAGGACATTGGAACTCTTTCCAAGATTCACTTATCCTCAATGCAAACTCGCCGCAGCTCTATACTTTGCAGCACAGACTGTACATCTACCTGAACCAGAGCTCCAACCTCGGCGCTATCGCCAACGGCATTACAAGCGGCTCGGATTCGGCTGCTCTCGCAAATCAGCTCAGTACAAAACTGATACAGTATACCATTTCCATGGTAACTATCATACCTATCCTTTGCGTATATCCGTTCATGCAGAGATACTTTGAAAAGGGTCTTATGCTCGGCGCGGTAAAGGGTTAAGATCGTTTTTATCAAGCATATCTATGCTTTGTAATAAAAAATTAAGGAGGAAATTTATGAAACTTAAAAAACTTGCTGCGGGTCTTACCGCACTTGTAATGGCAGGTTCTTTGGCTTCCTGCGGCGGTGCGGAAGTTCCAGATGAACTTGCAGACGATAACGGCACTACGGCAGCCGATGCCGGTAATGTCGATGCAGGCGTTGTAGGCGGCGAAGATGCCGGCGACGGAACTAACGGCGGACAGACAACTCCCGAATCGGATGTTCCCGTTAAGGAAGAACTCAATGAACTTTACGGCGTTGAGGACGGAAACCCTATCCAGATCACCTGCTACAGCCAGCTTGCTAACTATTCCGGAAAGCTCACAGGTTGGTTTGCGGAAGTTCTGAAACGTGAATTCAACTGCGAGATCACCATTATCCCCGATTCCGACGGTACATTCGATACCCGTATGGAAGCAGGAAACCTCGGCGATATCGTAGTATTCGGTTCAAACGGCGACCAGTACCAGCGTGCCGCAACGGAAGGTATGCTCTTCGACTGGAACGAGGACGAACTTCTTAACGATTGGGGAACATATACCCGCGATAACATGAAGTATGCTCTCGAAAACAATATGGACTTCAACGAGTCTTTCCTCGGCGACGGCAACAGACCCCTTTACGGCTTCGGTCACAACGTTGCAACAAGCCCCGAGAACCACGAAGCATTCATGTATACATGGGATATCCGCTGGGATCTTTATAAGGAACTCGGTTACCCCGAAGTAAAGGATCTTGAAGATCTCAAGAAAGTTCTTGCCGATATGAAGGCTCTCCAGCCTACCGATGAGAACGGCAACGAAACTTATGCTGTTTCTCTCTGGCCCGATTGGGACGGCAATATGGTAATGTATGTAAAAGCTTTTGCAACAGCTTACTGGGGCTATGATGAAATGGGCTTCGGTCTGTATGATACACAGACAGGTACATACCACGATGCTCTTGAAGCTGACGGACCGTATCTGAAGTCACTTAAATTCTTCAACGACCTCTATCAAGCAGGTCTTGTTGACCCCAACTCTATGACCCAGACATACAATGAAATGCTTGAAAAACTTAAGGCAAGCGGCTCATTGTTCTCTATCTTCAACTATGCGGGACGTGACGCTTACAACTCCGAAGAGCATACCAAAGAAGGCAAATATATGTACACAATGAAGCCTACAGAAGCTAATCCTATAGCTTACGGTATGAACGTTAAGGGCGGCAACAGACTCTGGACTATCGGCGCTTCCACCGAATATCCCGAACTTTGCATGGCTATCATCAACTGGCTCACAACTCCGGAAGGATATATGACATATTATTGGGGACCCAAGGACGTTTGCTGGTACTATGACGAAGAAGGAAATACCTGCTTCACAGAACTCGGCGAAAAGTGCTATGCCGACAGAGTCGGTACTATCATGCCCGATGAGTGGGGCGGCGGTAACTTCAACGACGGTACTTTCCAAGCTAACAACACCACTTGGTCACTGGACGCTTCAAACCCCGATTCCAACGGTGAAACTTACAACTGCATAAACTGGAAGAGCCGCCGTACAGGTGCAACTTCCGACATTCAGCAGGACTGGATGGATCATATGGGATTCTATGATGCGGATGAATATCTTGAAACTCAGTCATATACTGTAGCTCCTGCTACAAGCTATGCAGAGTCAAAGAGAAGCGATGAACTTAAAGTTATCTGGCAGCAGGTTGCAGATTGCCTTGTAAACTATTCATGGCAGGCAATTTATGCTAAGGACGACGCTGAATTTGACCGTATCGTTGCCGATATGACTAAGAGATGCGGCGAATACGATCCTAACGGTGAGTGCCTTGCATGGTGCAACAACGAAGCATCTATCAGACACGCTCTTGAACTTGAAGTAACAGGCTGATAATTTCATTAAAAAGGCGGGTGCAGAACGTCTGCACCCGCTTTGTATTTGCGAAAGGAATTTTTTTATGGCAGGATTTTTCAGTCCCGACAGCAAGCTGTACAAATTTATGACAAAACTTACCGAACTTTTTATACTCAACATCATGTGGTTAGTGTTCAGCTTGCCGATAGTAACATTGGGGATCTCCACCATTGCGGCTTACACGGTCGCACTTCGCATGGCGGTAGATGATGAGGGATATATTGCAAGGGATTTCCTTAAAGCTTTCAAGGAAAACTGGAAACAAGGCATTGCAATGAGTTTTATAACGATAATATGCGCGTGGGCGGTGTATCTTGATTTCCAGATCTACAACGCCGCTACGGAGAATGCGATGGTGTTTCTTATTATCGGGATAATAGCGGCGTATATTTTTGTGTTTTCGCTGCTGTATGCATATCCGCTGCTGGCAAGGTATGAAAACACCGTACTTAATACTTTGCAGAACTCGTTCCGCATAAGCATGAAATACTTTTTGCGGTCGGTGCTGCTGGTCGTATTGGTCGCATTTGAGACAGCAATAATGATATGGAACGAAAAAACGCTCATACTTATCGTAATTGTCGGACCTGCGTTTGTTATGCTGACAATAAGCGGCTTTGCAATGGCGATATTCCGCGATCTTGAAAAGGTGCCGGGAACTGTCGCGGAGCCGCAGGCAGCGGAAGAGAACGATCCGGACAGCGAAGAGGAAGATCTTCCCAAGGAAGAATGACGCGGAACAGAATATTTTACCTGCGGTATTTTCGTTTATCCGGAGGAACATAACGGTCGGGAAGTTCCTTCGGGTGTTTGACGTTCCGCGCGATAGCAAGCATTTCCTCGCGGAAAGCCTGACGGCGCATTGCCGTGTCGCGCGTTTTTGAAGCGCAGTGTGTGATATGGCGGGCGATACGTTCGCCGTAAGTGTAAAAATCCGTTACTTCTATGCAGTTAACGTTTTTGCCGCCGTTTTCATCGTACCACCAGCGGTCAAAAGCTATGCCGTTCTCAGTCCTGTGATAACTGAGCCAATCGGCTTTTTCGTGGAAATAGCGGGCTTTGGCAGTTATTGTAAGATGATCTCTTATACATTCGACATTTTCCACATCGGCAAGATCCACGACCCACATTTTTTTGTAATGCACCCATTTCCAATCAAGGAAAGCGCTCCTGCTGTGCTGGGAAACGATCATTACTGTTCCCGCGATCTGTATATAGGTGTGCTCACGGTGAGCGTGTATGAGTATATCCGCCGCCGCCGAACCTATCAGGCAAACCAGAAAACCATATGCAAAAGATCCGTAAGCCGCATATATGATGGTAAGATACATCTCATTCGGCATATCTTTATCAAGTATGAAAATAAACAGTACCACTATCACCAGAAGTGATACGATAACGCTTAGAGCGGGGAGCGACGCAAGAAAAATGCGGCGGTTATACTTTGCCGCAAGACGCTTTTCGTTGACATGGATCATTTTCTGCAACACGCTCACTCCTTCCGCACATACTCATAGATATTATAACATTTTTTTTTGGATATGTATACAGAAAATTTTATTTTATTATATTTTCAACAAAAAAATTACCAAAGATAAAATAAATTTCACAATATAAAAAAATACTATTGCAAAATCGGGAAAAATTTTGTATAATATAATTAGGCAGCACCGCACAAAGACCGCCTTACGGCTTTGCCGCACATCTGCTTGCATATTTTCCGTCATATTGTCCGAAAGATCTTTGACATACGACAAGTATGCAAAAAACTAAAGTTTTTGCAGCTTTTTCAAACAATCTGGCGTGGTCTCCCCTACTACAGGGGAGGTGTCAGCGAAGCTGACAGAGGGGCTGACCGATAGACTAAAATCTGACGGCGCATCTGCACGACAATCTTTGTGCGGTGTTGCCTTTAAGTATAAATATTGGAGGTAACTGATGATAAATAAAGATAAAATAAGTAAAGTTCTGATATATGATTCAAGAGGGAAATTGCTCATTTCTACGGAATCCGTGTACTTTCCGAAGGATTTCTTTAAAATAAAAGGCTCAGAACTCGTCATGCTCAAGGGCAGCGACTATCCTGTCATCGCCAAGGACGAACAGATAGAAGCTATCTTTGAATATGTCAACGGCGACAGGGTAAGATACCGCACTACTGTTGACCTGTGTACGGAATATCAGATGAATTTCCATGTCAGCGAAGGCGAAATGCTCCAAGAACGCCGCAGAAGCTTTAAGGTAACGGTGGATTTCAATGCTATGTCTCCGTTCTATATACGCGGAGAGGAAATGTTTTCCTTTGACGACCCGGTGGAACTCCATTTCATCAACCTTAACCTCGGCGGCGTGCTGTTCAGCAGCAATTCCGATTTCGAGATCGGCGATCAGGTCATGCTCCATTTTCTGGACGGTGAAATGCAGCTGCTGGCGGAAGTCTTGCGTGTTCAGCGCGATGAGGACGGGAAAATAGTCGGATACGGCTGCAGGTTCATGAATATCAACCATTCCCAAGAGGAAAAACTGGCAAGATTTATCTTCGATTGCCAAGTTGCCGAAAGGGAACGCAAAAAAGCCTCAAACGCCAAACGCCGATGAATTTTTCCGCAGAACGGAAAACGGCGGATAATTTTTTTCAAGGAAGCAGATAAAAATATGGCAACTGTTATCGTTGTTACGAACCAAAAAGGCGGAGTCGGAAAAACCACTACCTGCGCCGCTCTTACGGGAATATTTGTAAGCAGGGGAAAACGCGTCCTCGCAATAGATATGGATCCTCAGGGAAATCTTTCGTTTTCGCTCGGCGCGGAGGACGAGGGATATACTATACACGATGTCATGACAGGGGAATGTAATATAAAAGACGCAATAAAAACTACCCGTATCTGCGATGTGATAACTTCAAATATCCTGCTTTCGGGCAGCGAGCTCGAACTTACGAGCAGCCGCAGGGAATTTATCCTTAAAGATATACTTAAAACTATCAGGGCGGCTTATGACTATATAATAATAGATACGCCCCCGGCACTGTCTATCCTTACGATAAACGCATATACGGCGGCGGACGACCTTATTATCCCCATGACGCCGGAAATACTTTCGCTCCAAGGCATAGCCCAGCTTCGGGAAACTATCCTTGCGGTGAAAAAATATTATAACAAAAAACTGAATATACGCGGCATATTGTTGACAAAATATGTTAAGAAGCAGGCTCTCGCCAAGGACGTCGAGGAAATGGTCGCGATCGTTGCAGATCAGCTGAAAACAAAAGTTCTGGAGGAAAAGATATCCATTTCCGTGGCAGTGGCGGAAGCTCCCGCTCATCAGGAGGTAATTACCGAGTATTCCCCCGGCTGCAAAGCGGCAAAAGATTACGTCAGATTGGCGGAATCACTTTACCCGGAAATAATTGAAAAATAAAATCTCGTGAACGGAAAGGGATATGTAAATGTCGGGAAAACCTTCCAAAAGCAATAAGACCGATGCGGTAATGCGCTTGCTGACGGGGAAAAAGACCGCCGCAAACCCTATTCTTGACAGCGATTTCAAGGTAGAAAAGATAACGTCACGGAAAACTCCTGACGGAACGGAAATAGATATTGCCGGAGAACTTGTTACAGAGTATCTTCCGCAGGTACTGGAAAGATTTCATTGCTGCAGGTGTCCGGTGTGTTATGCGGAAGCAATGACGGACGCACTTGCAAAGGCTCCCGTTATGACGATAAGGATCAATGGCAAGGACGACCTTAAAAGAGCAGAAAACCTAAAAAACAAAAGCCGCAGAGAGATACTTACCGTGCTGATACGGCTTGCGATAAAGCGCAGACGGCTGAAAAAACATCAGAAAGTATGAGATACGATAATATCGTAAAGGGAAAGTTCCTTTCAAGACCGAACAGATTTGTTGCATATGCGGAAATAAACGGCAGAACGGAAAAATGCCACGTAAAAAATACGGGGCGCTGCAAAGAACTTCTTACGGAAGGCTGCACTGTCTGGCTGGAACGTTCTTTTTCTGAAAAACGAAAGACGGGTTTTGACCTTGTGGCGGTGCAAAAGGGCGAAAGGCTCATCAACATGGACAGTTACGCACCGAATAAAGCGGCGGGGGAATTTCTTCCGAAGCTGTTTCCGGACGGCGTTATCCGTGCGGAATATACACACGGAAATTCAAGATTTGATTTTTACATTGAGGAAAATGACAGGAAAATTTTACTCGAAGTAAAAGGAGTTACTCTGGAAAACGACGGGATAGTTATGTTCCCCGACGCGCCTACAGAGCGGGGGATAAAGCATATCAACGGTCTTGTGAGCGCCTTGGAGGAAGGCTTTGAAACGTACATAATGTTTGTTGTCCAGATGGAAAACGTAAAATATTTTGCTCCGAACGATGAGACGCATCCGCAGTTCGGCGATGCTCTCAGAACAGCGGAAAAACGCGGCGTGAAAATACTTGCATACGATTGCAGGGTAACGCCCGAAAGTATGGAAATAAACAAAGAGGTGAGGATAAAATTATGATAAAATGCGACAGCTGCGCGAATTATGCTTTTGACGATGAATACGGCTTCAATTCATGTATGGTGAGCCTTGACGAGGACGAGATGCAGAAGTTCCTGACGGGTACTATCGAGGAATGTCCGTATTACCGCAATAACGATGAGTACGAGATCGCAAGGAAACAGTAAGAGCGGGGATCCTCCGCTCTTCTTTTTTGAAAGTTATACAAAATATTCTGAAATACGGGGCAAATTTGTGCAAAATATCAAACCGAAAATACTTTACTTTTGAGAAAAAATGTGGTATCATTATAAATAATGGGTGGAGTGTAACCTAAGAATATACCGTAAAATGGAAATTATATTTTTCGGAGGATATATATGCTGGATTTTAATTCTAAAAAGGAAATACTTGGCAGACTTCGCAGGAAAGGACAGAAGAACATATTTATGTTCGTTCCGTGTACAATAGCCGCGTTCTTTGTAAAAGCATGGTACGCGTTTATTTGCCGTGCGGATATGGTGCTTTCCGATAAAAACGGAGATCTGCTGGGAATAAAAGGACTCGGCAAAAAGGAAAAAGACCGCAGCAGAAAAGACGACATAGTTTATGTCAGAAAACCTTTCTTGGGAAGGTTTGTTTCCGCTGTGCTTGCTATGTCGCTGACTATGATGCTTATGCCTGCGGCAGCCATTACCGTAATAGCTGTTACAAAAACAACTGTAACAGTTCAGACACCTGATGGCAGCAGTGAGGAATACCGCATAGACGGCAAGATCGGCGATCTTACATATCTTTATAAAGATGTTGATTATCAGACAGCTAAATTATATACTGTCTATGATATAAAATATAAAGTTTCTGACCGTGCTGTAAGAGTAGAATGGAAATATGATGATAAACCTACTAATGTTGGTGATTTGGTCGGCTTCCATGTTAAGGTGACGCAGGCTTCAGATACTGAAGGCTCAAGCGTTATATATGATCAAGATATATTGGTAGATACGGCAAGTTTTGTTGTCATAAGCGATGGATTAGTAAAAAATTCACAAATAACAGCAGAGATCTATCCGATAATTGAGTTGACGGAATGGTCATATTTTGGCTCTGTCAGTGCCGGAGACACAATAGTAGAAGACGGTAAAGATACTTTTTTGGGCGATGGCGGAGGACGAAAATTCAGACTTGATGATAAAAATTGTGAAGGCACTAATGTATTAAGGGGAGGTAATGTAGATTTTAATACCAAAATTGATATACCTGTTGTTACTGTTAACGGCGGGGATGATGTGACATACTCCTCAAAAATAGAAATAACATGGACACCGGTAAATGTGTCAGGCGGAAATCTTTCAAGTGAAATTACAGGATATAACCTTTACAGAAAAGTAGGAAACGGCAGTTTTGAGCCTTATAAACGTGATTTACCCCCGACTCTCACTTCATTTACCGATACCGATATCATGCCGGGCATTCATTATCAGTATTTTGTTGAAGCATACAGAATTGTCTGGGGTGGCAGTGACAATGGCAATAACCAAAAGTATAATGAGTCTAATCTCGGTTTGGTGACCAGCAGTGGTGTGAGCGTTGAATCGGACGGCGACGGTAAATTCGGTTCGGTATACAGCGGATACGAAAGGCATCTCTATGTTGCTCCTCTCGCTCCGAGCATAACGGTAGAACCAAGTTCCACAGAAACTAAGAATACAATAAATGTAAAAAGTGATCCTAACGGAAATATATATAACGGCTTTTATATTTTCAGAACTATTGGCGAAAAGCCTTTAAGCCTTGAAGATGCCCGAAAAGTTACTCCAGATCTTGAAGATGAAAAGTTCGGTGAATGGCTGTACAATATGTTCGTAAAGGGTGAATATAAAGCTGATTTTGCAGAATATGAACCTGTTTCAAAAGGACAGTTCAATACTTCGGCTTCATATACCTATGAAGATCTTGACATAATCTCAAAACAAACTTATTGCTATTACGTAGTTTCATTCATTATGAAGGGAAATACACCCATATTCAGCCGTACTGTTGCTTACCAGACTTCAAGCTTGAATATCCAGCTTGATCCGCCTGTTGCAATAATCCCTACTAAAGGCGATGGACAAACAACTCTTACATGGGATCCTGTACCAGGTGCTCAGGGCTATGAGATCGAGATAAAGATGTTAGAATGTTATCTGCACGGTGATCCGAGTAAATGTCGTACAGAAGAATTTATTACTCAGGTAAGAAATCTCGGAAATGTTACTACATTTCTTCATAATTACCTTTACAATAATGATAGATACAGCTATCGTGTAAGAGCATATAAGAACGTTCAGTCCGTTGTTGACGGAAAGATCCTTGATAAAACATACGGCAGTTGGTCTTTTCCGGCAAATGTTACGGTAGGTGTGCCGCTTTCCCAACCGCTTAATGTTGATGCTTCCACGGTCGATGGAGCAATAACAGTAACTTGGGAAGATGTACCTGGCGCTGATACTTATACTTTGTTCTGGGAAAATCTTACAGATGGTTCTGATGGATTTTTTGAAGGTCTTACCGATACAACGTATACACATACAAATCTTATAAACGATCAGCGTTATACATATTGGGTAGTTGCATATAAACATATTGACGGTGACAGTTCCCATGAAACTCCTCAGGAAATACCAAGCGGTGAATCTAACGCCGTAACCTTGAAAGTAGGCTTTGGACTTAATGTTCCTCAGGACGTTACCGTTGAAACAGAAGACGGCGAAACTACTGTTACTTGGTCGGACGTTGACGGCGCGGAAGGTTATATCCTCCAGTACAGACGTCCCGGCGAATCTTGGGCGGATTATAAGGACAGCAGCGATCTGCATAATGTAGATCTTAGCGATCCGGGCTTCAATCACACCAGACTCAATAACGGTGATACTTACGAGTACCGCGTAATTGCTTACAAGACCGTAAGCGGTGAAAGAGTTTACAGCGAACCTTCCATAATCGTAAGCATCAAAGTCGGCGATATACTTGACGCTCCGAAGGATTTTGCGGTGACCACAACAGACGGCACTGCAAACCTTACATGGACCGCATCTCCCGGCGCGGAAGGTTATATGGTCTACGCTTATTCCGCAAAGGACAGACGTATGTATTCATATGATGTGAGCCAACCCGGATATAACCATACAAACCTGATAAACGGCGATACATGGATATATTATGTCGTTGCGTATAAGACGGTCAACGGCGAAAGGACTTACAGCCCGCCGACTATTTCCATAAGCGTAAATATAGGCGTTTCTATGACGGCTGCGGTAGACCTTACCGCAACTCCCGGAAACCGTCAGGTCGTGCTCAATTGGTCGGCTGTAACAGGCGCACAAGGATATGTTGTTTACCTTTATAATGAGGTGACGATGGAATACGATCCGATAACGGTAACTTCACAGACTACATATACTCACCTCGGACTTACGAACGGAAAGAATTACAGGTATATGGTCGCTGCTTATAAGGATATAGGCGGAGAGAGAGTCTACGGAGAATATTCTATGCCCGTTACGGCTACTCCGACAACAGGTTCGCTTACAGATATTGACAGGGATCTTACCATTAAGGGAACAGCTCCTTACGGTATTTCTCACGGCGAATACATTTCCGCATCTGCAAATCACGGCGCATTTGATGAATCGGTAGATGTTTACTTTACAACAAGCACCGAGGCGACGCAGACTGTAAGAGATGTTCTGAAAAGCTTTGCGGGAGGTCTCAACAGCTTTATAATCTATCCTTTCGACATAAGTGTTTACAGCGAAAACACAAAGGTCGCGATACTTCCGAACAACGGTTACAATGTCACGATCACAATGCCTATACCGGATAGATTGATAGCATACCGTGATTACATCTCCATTGTGCATATAGATGAATATGCCGATGAGGAGACTATCGAGGAAGATGATATTACTGTATCAAGGGAACGTCGGCTCGAAGTTCTGCCGAGCGCAGTCCTCGACATTGACAATGTATGGTGCGTACAGTTTGAAACATCAAGTTTCTCGCCGTATGCGATGGTAATTTATAAGGATCATATTTCCGATATAGCGTCGGGCGGCGGTTCATTCGGCGGTCTGTTCGCGGGAAGTTTCAATTCGGGAGTATTGCTTTTCACCGCGTTACCGGACATCATGCCGAACAACAACAAACTTAGGATAGTTTCCGGCGGTCAGAAAAGATACCGCATAAAGAGCATTGAAAAACTTACAAAGTAATTAAAAATGCAGGACTCGCAAGAGTCCTGCATTCAGCTTGTTGATAAAGCATAATATAGTTTGCTATCAAACAATGGATCATTTTTTAGTAAAACAAATTGCTCTGTATTGCAAAACAGCTCACCGGGCTGTTTTGCAAGGCTTAAATGGCAACAATTGTTAATGCCAAGGGGGAAGCCCTCTATCGCAGGGCTTCCCCCTCTTTACGCCTGCGGCGTAAATTCACCCCCAGCGGAGCTCCTAAAGGCATTAGGAGTTCCGCCGTCTGCGGACGGCGGCGGGGGCTCCGCCCCTCGACCCCGCAGCCTTGAAAGGCTGGCGAACTTTTTGCTCAATTTTGCGCTGCGCGCAAAATTGTTAAAAACTTTTTCAACAAGCTGATTCAAGGCTCGCATGAGCCTTGAATTTCAGTTTTATTTTAGAATAATCCCGAAATATTGCCGTTGTTGTCGCAGTCGATCTGTAATGCGGCAGGAGCTTTCGGAAGTCCCGGCATTACCATTATATCACCCGTGAGCGCAACAACAAATCCCGCTCCCGCCGAAAGCTTTACATCACGAACAGTAATGTTGAAATTCTCGGGTTTGCCGAGTTTGTTGGGATCGTCGGAAAGCGAATATTGAGTCTTTGCAACACATACCGGGATCTCCGCAAAACCAAGATCGTTGATCTCTTTGATAGCTTTTTCGGCTTGCGCGGTGAACGTTACACCGTCAGCACGGTAAATTTCCTTGGCAATAATGCCGATCTTTTCCTTGATGGGAAGTTTTTCATCATAGAGCGGTTTGAAGTCCGCCTGTCCCTTTTCGATAACAGCGCAAACTTTATTCGCAAGATCAATGCCGCCTTCGCCGCCTTTTGCAAAAATTTCCGCAAGTGAAACTTCAACGCCCATGTTTTCGCAGAATTCTTTAAGATATGCGATCTCCGCATCGGTATCGGTGTGAAAACGGTTTATCGCAACAACTACCGGAACACCGAACTTGCGTATATTTTCAATGTGCGTCTGCAAGTTTACAATGCCTTTTTTCAGCGCGTCAACATTTTCGTTTGAAAGTTCCGCCTTGGGAACGCCGCCGTTGTATTTCAGCGCACGGATAGTTGCCACAAGAACGGCGCAGGAAGGTTTCAGTCCCGCAAATCGGCACTTTATGTCAAAGAATTTCTCCGCGCCAAGATCTGCGCCGAATCCCGCTTCCGTGATGCAGTAATCGCCGAGTTTGAGAGCAAGTTTCGTTGCGCGTATGGAATTGCAGCCGTGAGCAATATTTGCGAAAGGACCGCCGTGCATGATCGCGGGAGTATTTTCCAGCGTCTGTACAAGATTAGGTTTAAGAGCATCTTTAAGGAGCGCGGTCATTGCACCGTGTGCGCCGAGATCTCTTGCATAAACGGGCTTGCCTTCATATGTGTAAGCAACAAGGATACGTCCGAGACGTTCTTTCAGGTCTGTAAGGTCGGAAGCAAGGCAAAGTATAGCCATTACTTCGGTAGCAACGGTTATTCTGAACGAATCCTGACGGGGAATGCCGTTGACTTTGCCGCCCATACCGATGACGATATTTCTGAGGGCACGGTCGTTCATGTCAAGGCAGCGGTCGATCATGATCCTGCGCTGATCTATTTTCAGAGCGTTGCCCTGCTGCATATGGTTGTCAAGAAGTGCACAAAGGAGATTATTTGCCGCAGTAATGGCGTGCATATCGCCTGTAAAATGAAGGTTTATGTCCTCCATAGGAACGACTTGTGCATAGCCGCCGCCTGCCGCGCCGCCTTTTATTCCGAATACAGGACCGAGAGACGGTTCACGAAGTGCAAGAACAGCGTTCTTGCCTATTTTCGCCATAGCTTCCGCAAGACCGACAGACATGGTGGTCTTTCCTTCGCCTGCGGGAGTGGGGTTTATTGCGGTAACGAGAATGAGTTTTCCGTCCGGCTTAGAAGCTGTCTTTACAAACAGCGATTCGGAAAGTTTAGCTTTATAGTGTCCGTAAGGTTCGATGTCATTTTCGTCGATGCCGAGGTTTTCGGCAATTTTGGTGATCTTCAGCATTTTAGCCTGCTGAGCGATCTCGATATCGGATAACATTCAAATTCCCCCTAATTATTAATAATAATTATAGTATACCATATCTTAGAATTTTTGCCAACACTTTTTTTGGAAATATTCTAAAAAAGGCTAAACGTATAATTTTTTTTGAGAAATTTTATTATTTTTTGGGGAAATCGACAGAGCGTGAAATTTTTTTACAATATTTTTCTTATGCCGAACATACTGTTGAGCAGCAGGTAATTTTGCGGGAACTGCCGCATGATGTTCCAGTAGCCGCAGCCGAGGATATCATTTTCCGCAGTAAGCAGGAATTTGCTGTGCAGACTTCGGACGTCCTCGAACCAGACAACGTGTTCTTTTCCGTATATATCGGTGTAGTAGAAGTACGGACATTCCGAAAGATCGTCAAAAATTATCTCACTTCTTTTGTCGGCGGCAAGTCGTGCCGCGGCAACGTTTCCCAGAGTGACGGCTTTGGTAATGCCTTTTTCGTATGGGAGCTGCCAATCGTAACCGTAATTTGGTATGCCGAGGAAAATTTTGCTTTTGGGTATTTCCGACAGGGCATATTCAAGGACGCGCTTTACACTTGGCAAAGGAGCAACAGCCATCGGCGGTCCGTATGTATATCCCCATTCGTATGTCATCAGGAACACAAGATCGGCAGCCGAGCCGAGAAGTCCGTAATCATGCGCTTCGTAAAGCAGACCTTTCTGGAATGGCGATGTTTTCGGCGCAAGGTCAACGTGTACGGTCAGTCCGTATTCACTGAGACGATATCGGGCGTACTCGATAAATCCTGCAAAAGCTTCTCTTGCTTCTGCGGGTATGTATTCCATGTCAACATCAAGCCCTTGAGCATTTTTTTCAAGGATAACGTTTATCATATTGTTTATGACGGTATTTTGCAGTTCTGCGTCCGTAAGAAGAAGTTCTATCTTTTCAGAACTGAATGTCCCGCTTGCGGTTATACTTGTCAGGCTCAGCAATACTGCCGTTCCGAAGCTGTGAGCGGCGGAAATGATATCGCTGTCGTCAACGGAAATTGTTTCTCCGCTTTCGGTAAAACCATATCCGAAAATAATAAGATATGTCAGATACGGCAAAGCTTTTTCAAGTGTGAAAGGATCTATATAGCTGTATGCAAAACCGCTCGTTTCCTTTTCGGAAAGCGGTTTCCCTTCAAAAGAAATGACTATCTGCGTTCCGTACGGGATATTATCCGTGCCGATAAGAGCGGGGTTGTTCCTGTAAAGCTGCATAACGTCCGTGCCGTACATTTGAGCAATAGAGTAAAGAGTTTCGCCTGCTCTGACGGTGTGTATCCGTTCCGGGAACAGTATCAGCAGAGCCTGACCCACTGCTAAAGCCCTGTCCTCGGGCAGCTGATTGTCGGAAACTATCCTTTGCACCGATACGCCGAACTTTTTGGCGATGGAATATACTGTGTCTCCCGGTTTAACAACATATATTTCCAAATTTATCACTCCGAAAAAAATTATGCGGACAAGGAAAATTTCCTCGTCCGCTTGTGTTTTTTATCCTATGCTTCTGTTTCCGCCGCTGTTGGGAAGGATATTGTAATTCCTGTCGGGACGCTGATCGGGATAATAGAAATAGACGAATTTTATTGAAAATATGTCGCAAATGATAAAATTCTCGTTATCATCGTCATACAGCGTAACATAACTTGTTCCGACAAAAAACAGTATGCCTTGTTTGCGCTGCATTCTTTCCGTGCCGATAAGGAATTCGATAACAACATATTCACCGATATTTTCGGACAATATTTTTTGTATCGAGCCTTCCATTTCCGCCGAGTCGAAAGTTTGCTGAACGGGAGTGGTGAATTCGTTCCTTACGCGGTTCTGTTCTATTATTTCGCGGATATTCGGAAATCCGTTTGAATTATTTTCATTCATGTTGTTCATCCCGTCCATATTATTCATTCCGTTCATGTTTGCGTTATTCCTGTTTCTTTGGGTATTCATCTGAGCATTCATCCGGCGGTTATCGTTCCTGTCGTAATTGCCGTTCATAAAAAACATTCCTTTCGTGAAAAAATATGCGGAGGGGGATCTTCAGGTGTCGGCATATGCAGCGGTCGGGTTATAGAAGCAATGATCTCCGATCCTTATGACAAATTTCCCGACTTCGGACGGAAAATACTGACGGCAGGACGGATTGAACGGGTTAAAGTACCACAGTGCAAAGCCGAGATCCGGCAAACGGTTGCCCGCGATCGCCCAATTTGCAATATCATAATGCACCTGATCCGGGCGCATATTATAGATATTCTGGGCATTATACTGTCCTGCGACAGTTTCGCGCACGCAGTCGAACTGACCGGGCTGATAAATTATCGCGCGGATAGTTTTTTCGAGTCTGCCATACTCGCCGTATGTAATATTAACTCTGTTCATAACAACGCTTGCAACGGCTTTCATGCCGTTTTCGCCTTCGCCGCCCGCTTCGCATTTGATGATCCTTGCGAGTATTTCCAGATCGGAAAAAGCCATTGTATCTTCCTCCTGACGCTATTATTTACATTATGCAGCTTACGGGTAGCTGCTTTTAAATATTATTCGCGGAAAGCGGGAATTATGACTTTTGTCGGAAAGTATAAATAAAAAAAGGCTGTTTGCTGAACAGCCACGGCTTGTCGAAAAAGTTTTTAACAATTTTGCGTGCAGCGCAAAATTGAAAAGCTGGTTCAGCGCAGCCGCGCTGGTGGGGTCTAAGGGAAAGACGAATGCTTCGCATTCGTCTAAACCCCTTGTCGTGCAAACGAACGCAGTTCGTTTTTCGCAGAACAACGAAATCCCCTTTACGAAGGCGCCTCTGCAAAGGGTGTGAATAAAACGACGCAGGCGTCGTTTCAACCGAAGGTTGCAAGAGGGGAACGCTTCTGCAAAAAACAAACTTCGTTTGTTTGAGAGCGTTCCACTTGGCATTAACGGTTTTATAATTTATGCTTTGCCAAACAGCCCGGTGAGCTGTTTGGCAATACAGAGCAATTTGTTTTTATCCAAAATGATCCGTTGAGTTGTTTGACGACGAAATATTTTTTATAAATGCTTTTCTGACAAGATCATACTATGCAATAAACATACTTTGCCTTGAATTTCCCGAATTTTGAAAGTGTCGCATAGTAACGCCTTGAAAGTTCTTTTACCGCAATGACCGCATTTTGCGTGTCATCTTTTGTAAGATATTTTTCACCGAAAGAAGCCTTTAACGCCGCCTGCATGATAACTTCCGCCGTTCCGTCCGAAAGCAGCGGAGAACTGTTTTTTAGCCGCTTTGCATATTCTTCTCCGTCCGAACCGTCAGAGAGCGGAAGTTTCATTCGCCGTAAAACAGTGCAGAACTTTTTATATGCCGCGATCGCAGCCGTCCTTCCGCCGCAATGACATTTTTTGCGGAATATTGCCAGACATATCCTGCGCCGCAGGATCACTGCCGCGATCACGGAAAATATGCCGAGGAAAATAAAGAATATATTTGTCAGATCGTAAAAAATATCAACTTTCCTGCCGCCTTTTATGCCGAATATGCCGAATCCTACAGACGGCGGACCGTTGCTTTGTGCGGTGTCGGAAATTTGCTCGTCGGCTTCTGCGGGAACGGTCGTTACCGTTGTTTCGGAAGTGCTTTCCTGTGAACTTTCTGGAAGAACGTCATTTGCGCCTGTCGTTGTGACGGCAGTTCCCGATGCTGCTTCTTCGGGGGAAACGGTAGTTTCAATAACGGAAGTCGTTTCGGTGATCTCCTCCGTTTCGGTCATTTCCGTTTCCGTTTCTGTCGGGAGGGTATCGGTGGGGATAGCGGTACGCACATTTCCATAGCCGGAAGTGAATTCCATAGGGTACCAGCCAAATCCGTCAACATATATCTCCACCCATGCATGAGCGCGGGCGTCGGTTATGTCTATAGTTTCCGTTTGACCTGTTTTGACGGATACGGGGAAATCCGAGGACGGCTTTACAATGTAGCCCTCAACATATCTTGCGGGTATGCCCGCGGCTCTGCACATCATCACGGCTGTGGACGCAAAATGGGAACAGCTCCCTTTTCGCGTTTCAAGGAACCGATCTATAAAATCCTGTCCCGCAGGAAGTTTACCCGCACTGAGACTGTATTCGCAGTTGTTCCTGAGCCAGCTTTTGATGTAGTAAAGTTTACGGCTGAATACCGTCATTTCATCAAGAGTGCTTTTTCCCGTTTGTATCTCTTCTGCGGTGATGTATTCATAGTAGTTATCGTCAAAAATTTCGTCAAGTCTTGTGTGTTCATCGGGAAGTTCAAGGTAATTTTCATACACAAATCGTCTGTAAGCCGCTTCATCCGCAAACATTGTACGGGAAATATTCCATTTCATGCGGAATATCCCCTTATATCCGTAATATTCCGACGGGTCATAGAACTGTCCGAAATATGTTTCTTCGCCGCTGTCAAAACCGCCTCCGGTTTCTTCGGAATATCTTGAAACGCTTTCGGGAACAAGGTTATAGGGCATATAAAGATGATCCCTTCCCGCGGATATGTTTTTTATGGCAAAGCCGTATTTCGGCATGGAACTTCCCGTATTTTTCAGACTGTAACTGTCGAAAAGCATTGTGTAAAGCCCGGGATTTTCAAATCCATCGGAAATTTCTTTCAGTTCTCTGAGTTTTGATGAGGGAAGTTCTTTCCAGCTTCGCCCCGTATATTCCGAACCGACAAATCCGCGCAGATAGAATGTATCCGAGGGTTTCGGCATAGTTATCTGCAAGACCGTTTTCCCGTCAAAGTAGATCTCCGCATATTCTCCCAGTTTTCCGTGATCTATTGCGCCCGAACGGTCAGTTTCACGCTTTACGAACGTTACAACTTCGTCAATGACGTTTTTCATATCCTTGCTTCCGATGTAACCGGTCATTTTGTTATAAATATCATCTATCTTTTCGGAACGTTCATAGTTGAAATTTTTTACCGCAGCTGCCGTTCCCGCAAAGAACAGCAGCGCGAACACCGCTGCCGCAAGTCCGCTGAACGATGAAGCATAGGAATATTTTGCCGTATTTATTTTTCCTTCCGAACTTACTTCCCATGCTATCGCCGCCGCGCAGCCTGCTATAACTAATGCAAATGCTTTATTATCGGGCTCGAGACCGAACATCAGCACCGATATGGGCAGTATCAGCGGCGGTATGCAAAGCCCTATGGCATACCATTTCTTTGAAACACAATACACTGCCGTAATGCATATAAGAGCCGTTATAAAGCATATGAATACAGTCATATGCTTCGCTGCAAGGTCGGGTTCGGCAATTGTGAAAAGCGGTTCGTCACGGAAAATTTTTTTCACTCTTGCCAGATAGATATTTATGATATTTGCAAGCCCCGCACATATGCTGTTCCTGAATATCAATGTCAGTAACAGTGATATCGCCGAAGCAGACAGCGATATTATCGCTCTGAAAGGTCTTTTCATTTTCAGAGCGGCTGAAAATACGATGCATGATATTGCCGCCGCAGAAATTGCCGACAGCTTCTTTACGGGTATTTCAAAGCAGGAAAGAAAAGTAAACACCGATCCTATGACGCTGAAAAATATTATCGACATTTTTATTATATCGGGTATGATACTTTTCCCGTGTTTTTTCGGTATCCTGAGCGCAGCGGATATATTTACTGCTGCCACGGCAGCGGATCTCAACTCGGATCAACTCCTTTAATTTTCGCCACTGTAATGTTCGCGGCATTTATCGTCAAGTTCTTCTGCGGCGGAGTAAATGATGTCTGCGGAAAAGAATTCTTTTTGCTTTTCGGGATCGGATAACTTGTCCGATGTGCAGAAGACCGTAAGCTTGTTTTCGGCGCAAATGCTTTCAAGTTCTTCAAGGAACGCTTTATCATCAGTCGGTGATATTGCCAGAATGTGCGAAAAACCTTTTTGAATGAGTTCCGACAGCTGCTGCCGCAAAGTTTCGTCAGCGATGCTCATGCCTGTGTAAGACGCCCCGCCGCAAAGCGAGGAAAAAGCGGACATGAAAGCTGTGCTGTCCGATATTTCCGCCGTCATAAGCGCGCCGCTTTCCGATACGGCAGCGATCGAATGTACCGTTTGGGTGTGTATCATGAAGTTGGAAAGCGTTGCGGCGATGTCAAGTATCTTGTCCGTTTCTTCCGAAGTCCTGCATGAGCCTTTATCGCAAAGTATAAGGATCTTGCTGCTTATGGGTTCGGAAAGTTCTTTTACGATGAGATCTTCACCTCGGCTGCTGAGTTTCCAGTGTATGCGGTTCATTCTGTCTCCGCCGCGGTATTCTCTAAGTTCAAATATCTCCGAAGGGTCGTCTCCGGGGCGTATATCCGAGAAAGTATCGCTTTCCGTGTCATATGCAAAACTTTTTTCCATATCCTTTCCGAAAGGGGATATGTTCGGAAGAACTATGATCTTATTTCCGCAGCGCAGTTTTTTTCTGATGAACGTAAGACCTATAAGATCGCTTATGACCGCGCTTTTTGATGAAATGTCCATATATCCGCAGTGCTGCGGAGTAAAGTTTATATTCAGTATTTCTTTTGATGAAAGCGGAGCGATCGGTACGGTAAGAGAATATTTTTCCGACAGCGGCTTGTCCGGCGGGAAACAGCATTTATATCTTAATGTGACTTTGCAGGAAGTAACAGGCAGGAAACAGCGGTTCTCCAGATGTATCCTTATAGTTTCGGGTTTTCCTCTTTCGGCTGTGTCGGAAGTGTGTTCAACGTATATTTTCAGCATTGACGATTGTATCATCAGTATTATGAAAAGCAGCAGCGGCATTATCAGCAGAAACACGAGCAATATGAACGAAAGGTCGCCTTTATACAATATATGGAAAACAAACACCAGTGCCGTAAGCAATATATAAGTAAACTGCAAGCTATAGCCTCCTTGAAGATACGGCTGTTCTGCCGTGCGGAGAGTTAACGTTCGGAAAATGGTATCTTCATATTTTAGGCGCGGATATGCGCGCGCTTATTTCATTAAGAACGTCCTTTGCCGATGCTCCTGCGGCTTTTGCTTTAGGCGTGAGCAGCAGGCGGTGTTCAGCCACGTCTGTCAGTACGAACTTCACATCTTCCGGGATAACATATCCTCTTCCCCGCAGCAAAGCCGCTGCTTTTGCCATTGATGAAAGCGCTACCGTTCCTCTCGGGCTCAATCCGAGGCGCACCTGCGGGTGCGAGCGGGTAGCTGCTGCGATGGAAGCGATGTATCGGTATATCTTATCGTCAGCAAAGACTTCCGAAGCGGCATTCCGCATCAACAGGATATCGTCTGCGTCGGCAGCAGGGGAAATATTTTCCGCCCTATCGGTATTCTCCTTGGATCTGAGTATGGCTATCTCGCTTTCAATGTCGGGATAACCCATTGAAAGCCGTATAATGAACCTGTCTAACTGTGATTCGGGGAGCATTTGTGTTCCGACAGAACCGATAGGATTCTGCGTAGCGATAACGATGAACGGATCTGGAAGCTTATGCGTCACGCCGTCAACGGTAACAGCGCCTTCTTCCATAGCTTCCAGCAAAGCGCTCTGGGTCTTGCTTGAGGTACGGTTTATCTCGTCCGCAAGGAAAAGGCTGCAAAGCGCGGCACCGGGTCTGTACTCAAAATTCCCTGTCTGTCTGTTATATACGGTAAATCCCGTTACGTCCGCGGGCAGCACATCGGGTGTGAACTGCATACGCTTATAGTCTAACGACATTGCTTTTGAAAAAGCCACCGCAAGGGTAGTTTTTCCCACTCCGGGGATATCATCGAGAAGTATATGTCCTCCTGCGATAATTGCGAGCAATGTTTTTACAACGATATCATTTTTGCCTATAACGGCTTTTCGGACTTCGTGAACGATCTTTTCTGCGATCGGCATGATATGTTCTTTTATGATCTGTTCGGTCATGATTATAGTCATGCTTGCGGGACAAGCATATCTCCTTTCGTGTATTTAAAACGAACAAGTCCGTAAGCAGTCTGAAAAAATTATTTTTCGGACTTTTACCCCTTAAACATCATTATGGTAATATTATAACATATGATCCGCCAAAATACAAATTACAATTTGGTTACTAAATGTACCCTGAAAATGGAAAAGCGGAAGAAATATTCCCCGAAGGCGGGCGTTATCGCCATTCTTCGGGGGAAGAACGATAAAATGCACAAAGCCGTATATAATTTATTTCTCGGCTTTTTGTAGACAAATGCGCAAAAATATGCTAAAATAGAGTTGTATTTTACGAAAAACGGAGAAATGGTCATGGACTCTTTGAATATAAAAGAACAAACTGAAAACAGCATAAGGAAAAAATTCCACAAAGTTTTGTGGAGCAGATTCGCAAAAGCTATCGTAACATACGATCTTATACAGCCCGATGACAAAATAGCCGTCTGCATTTCCGGCGGAAAGGATTCCATGCTGATGGCAAAGCTTTTTCAGGAATTGAAAATGCATGATAAGTTCCCATTTGAACTTGTGTTTCTCGTGATGGATCCGGGATATGCCGATGAGAACCGCAGGCTCATAGAAGATAACGCGGCTGCCCTCGGCGTGCCGATAACAATATTCGGTTCGGATATTTTCGAGTCGGTATTCAATGTAAAGCAGAACCCCTGTTATCTTTGCGCAAGAATGAGACGCGGGCATCTTTACAGCAAAGCCAAAGAACTTGGCTGCAATAAGATCGCGCTCGGGCATCATTTTGATGATGTTATCGAGACGATACTTATGGGAATGTTGTACGGCGGGCAGGTGCAAACGATGATGCCTAAGCTTCACAGCACGAATTTTGAGGGAATGGAACTTATCCGCCCTATGTATTTTATCCGTGAGGAGGATATAAAGCGTTGGCGCGATTATAACGGACTTCGTTTTTTGCGGTGTGCCTGTAAATTTACGGAAGCCTGCGAATATTCTCCGGAGGAGAATTTATCGAAGCGTTTGGAGATAAAAGAACTCATTGCGGAGATGAAGAAAGTGAACCCGCAGGTAGAGAGCAACATATTCCGCAGTGTGGAAAATGTAAATCTTAGTACAGTCATTGCATACAAAAAAGACGGAGAAGTGCATAATTTTCTTGATGACTATTGAGTCTATAGAAAAAAATTACAAAGAATAGTATAGTTCGTTGTCAAACAACGGGTTATTTTTTAGAAAAACAAATTGCTCTGTATTGCCAAACAGCTCACCGGGCTGTTTGGCAAGGCTTAGATGGCATTAATCGTTATTGCCAAGGGGAACGCTCTCTCTTGCAGAGCGTTCCCCTCTTGCCGCTTACGCGGCAATTCACCCCTTTGCAGAGGCGCCTTCGTAAAGGGGATTTCGCCGTCTGCGGACGGCGACCAAAGGCTCTGCCTTTGGAATCCGCCAGCGCGGCTGCGCTGGACCAGCTTTTCAATTTTGCGCTGCGCGCAAAATTGTTAAAAACTTTATCGACAAGCTGAAATGCTCCGCTTCTGCGGAGCATTTCCTTATTGCTTTAACTTTTCAGAGATCTTTTTGATAACTTCTCTGTCACTGTCGGATATTATCCTGTATTCCGTGCGGGAATAAAAATTGCCGTTCACGTCCCATAAAACAGGGACAAATCCTTCATCGGTCAGTTTGTCAAGAACCATTTCAAGACACTTTGAGGTGTCCTTTTCTTCCGCGTCGGGAGCAAAATTTCCCTTCGGGTATATTGAAGTTGTTTCCCCGACGAAAACAGGTATGCCTTTATCCGTAAATGATTTTTTCAGAAGTTCGCACTGGGAATTTATATAGTCCGTCCATTCTTTGCCGCCGATCTTGTTGCTCCAATACATTGCATTGTCAACATAATGTACCGAGACCATCAGCTTGTCTTTTGCCGAATCCTTCGGCATAACGAACTGATCGGACGTGGTGCGGTCAATATTTGTCCGGTAACCCGAAACTATAAGCACTCTTTCGGTATTGTTCCCGCCTGTGGCTCGCACCGCATCGACAAACGCTTGGTTCAGCGCATTTGTAAGTTTGTAACCGTCCGACAGGCTGAGTTCAACAAGCTCGCCTTCGGAGTTGAACTGATTTCCGCCGAGATATTCGTTGAAGCCTTCAAATACTACCGTTTCGGGGTGATCTTTAAATTCTTCCGCGATCTGCGTCCAGAGATGGTTGAATATCTTTTCACATTCTTCAACAGAATTGCGCCTGATTATAAATTCATCAAAATGGTGGATATTTATGACCGCGTAAACTCCCGCATTTTGGCAATAGTCAACTATTTCGCGGACTCTTGCCATGTATTCGGGAGAAATATCCCACTTTCCGTCATTTTCCATCATGTTGCCCCAGAAAACGGGGATACGCACGGTATTGAAGCCTTCGGCTTTTATGCCGTCAATGATTTCCTGCGTTGTAACGACCGCTCCCCAGCAAGTCTCATAATCCGCAGGAACGTTGCTGCCGACGGTAGGGATCCATTCATATGTTATTTTTTCGCAGTTCTGAGCATTGTATGCCTCCATTGTATTTCCGAGGTTAAGACCTATGCCCATTGCTTTTGCTGTTTCGGCAGCTGATAGGAACTCGTTTTCGGCTGTTTGTTCCGCAGCAGTCTGCGGGGTGCTTTTATCGGCTCCGCCGCCCGATGCGGAAGTTCCGCCCGAGCAGCCCGCCGCGGCAAGCATAGCGGTGCAAAGCATTAATGACAGAAGTTTTCTTTTCTTTTTCATAAAACAGCTCCTTTGATCGCATCACATATCCGAGTGATGAGTTTTTTTCTTGCTTCGGGGGAAAATCCGTGTCCCTCGCCGTTAAAAATTTCAAGCTTAGCGTTCGGGAAACTTTCCGCAGCTTTTTTTGCATATGAGATATCCACGATACTGTCATTGTCTCCATGGAAAATAGTGACATTCCCGCTGTATTTTTCTATATGCTCAAAAACATCATACTTCGGAAGTCCGTCACAGAATTTTTGAGAAAGATGCATACTCATGAAAATTATCTTATCGGAGATCCTGCGGTCTTTCCAGTTATCGGGAATACAAAATGCGGGATAGAGCAGGTAAAGGCTTTTTATCGTCTCATCTGCGGCAAGTGCCGAGACCAGCCCGCCCTGACTTTCACCGTAAAGGAAAATATTTTCACCGTCGGAAATTTCCAAATTTTTTACAAAGCGTATAACTTCCTTCAAGTCGGAGATCTCGGAACTTACGCTCATATCGAGGGAACTCCCGCTGCTTTTTGAATAGCTTGAACCGCCGCAGAAATCATAACAGTAAGCGAGGACCCCGCATTCTCCCGCGGCAGCTTCCGCAAGATCGGAAACGTCTGCATGAGAGGAATTGCAGCCGTGGCTCAATATTACCGCAGGGAGTTTCCCGCTCTTATTTTCGGGGGCAAAAAGTTTTCCGTAAATTTTTCTGTCCGCAAGTTCTATAGGCATTTCCCGTACGGAAACGTTATATTCCATATTTTACCTTCTTTCGTGCTGCTGAAACAACAAAAGCTTGGAAGCATACCATTCTTAGCAGAGAATTTATGCCTCCAAGCTCAGCTTGACCATGTTAAGGCTAAGAGACGTACTTGTTTGAAACAACAAAAGCTTGAAGACATATCATTCCAAACAGAGAATTTATGCCTACAAGCCCGGCTTGACCATGTTAAGGCTCAGAGACGTACTTGTTTGAAACAACAAAAGCTTGGAAGCATACCATTCTTAGCAGAGAATTTATGCCTCCAAGCTCAGCTTGGAGCTGGAAACGTGACTTGAACACGCGACCTGCGCATTACGAATGCGCTGCTCTACCGACTGAGCTATTCCAGCATAACAAATTATTAAGACATATATTATTATATATGCGTTCCGAAAAAAAGTCAAGAGAAATTTTCAAAATTATTTGAAATTTATAAAATAATATGTTATAATGGATATGTAAGTGTCGTATATTGTGCGGCAGATCGTGGGATCATGCCGTTTTGATCGGTAAATTTTACTTTCGGAGGATATTTATGGCAAAAGATAAGAAAAAATTATCCGCCTTCGCGGTTATAGAGATAATACTTATAATTCTTCTTGCATTGATAATGATAGTCATGCTCGGGATAAATTTCATGTTCAAGAATAAAAACAGCCCGGTATCACTGTTCGGCTACAGCTTCTATAACACAAAAGCAGTGAATATGCTGCCGAATATACCCCAGAATACACTGATAATCGCAAAAACTTCCGAAGCGGGCAATATCGACAGCGATATCGCATCGGGTATACAGCCTGTAATATTGTGCAAAATAGGCGAAAGCACCGCCCTTATAAGAGTCGACCGCATCGAAGAAGAAGATGGGCAGAAGTTCTATGTGGTGAAATTCGACGCCGCCGCAGAAAATGAAACTTTCCGCGTGAGCGGCGACGCGATACTTGCAAAAGCCGTATGGCAGATAAACGGCTTCGGCAGCTTCATAAACTTCGCTTCTTCACCGGTGGGCATAATAATCGCGGTGGTGATACCGCTGATCTTCATAATCGCCATACAGGTGGCAAGGATCCTCAGTATACACAGGCTCGAGGACGAAGCTGCCGCTCTGGACGATATAGATGAGTTCATGACTTCGAGAGAGGAGGATTCTCCTTCTCCGGTAACATTCTCCGAACCGAAATTCATTGAGGATATAACAGGAAACTTTTCCAAACTCCGTCAGCCCGGCGTAACGGCTTACACCGCAGATCGAGCGGCGGAACGCCCTGCAGAAAAGGTACTTTCGGTAGACGGCAGAGGAAAAGCCGCTTACACGGAGCGCAAAGACGACCCCGGTGCAAAGAAAGACGATCCGCTCTATACTTATGACCGCATTTCAAAGGAAAAAGAAAAACAGGATCGCAAAGATCCCTTGGTCACCGCCGCAAGACCCGTTTCCCGCGATGAACTTTACATGAACAAGCCTACGAGGATAGAAAGATCCTCCGCAGATGAGTTCTTTGACAAATATACCGCTCCGAAACAAACTCAGCCTGAACCCGAGAAAAGCTCCGTTGTATTTACTCCGCACCTGAGCAATATAATCCCCGACAGCATCGCCGCTGTTCAGGAGCAGACGGACACAGCCCCCAAAAAGCCCTCGGGATTTGACGAGAGCGTAAGAAGTTATTTTGAAAAGAAATATGTTCCTGCCGAACAGGAAGATGTGCCTTCGGTAACTCCCGCGCAGGAGATACAGGCGGCTATCCCCGAAAAAGCCGTCCTGCCAAAAGAAACTATCGCTCCGCCCAAAAAGACCCGCAGCAATAAAGCTGTTGCCGAACTTATGAACATTATTGACGCGGAAGAAACTAAATTGAAAAAGTAGGTATTTTATGGCAAATAAAGGCATTATTTTTGATCTTGACGGTACGCTCTGGGATTCTTCGGAACAGGTGGTAAAGTCGTGGAACGAGGCACTTGCACGCTGCCCCGATACCGATGTACAGATAACCGTAAGCGATATGCGCGGATATATGGGAAAAACTATGGAAAAGATCGCGGAACTCATGCTGCCCGATATCCCGTATGGAGCGCGTATGGATATAATGAAGGATTGCTGCGAAACGGAAAGCCGTTACCTTTCGGAACACGGCGGGATACTTTTCCCGGAACTGGAAAATGTCCTTAAAAAACTTTCGGGAAAATATAAACTGTTCATTGTCAGCAACTGCCAGAGCGGGTATATAGAAGTTTTTCTGGAATACCATAAGCTGGGAAAATATTTCACCGACATAGAATGTCCCGGCAGCAGCGGTCTCGAAAAGGCGGGAAATATCCGCCTTATCTGCGAAAGGAACGGTCTTGAAAAGGCTGTTTACATAGGCGATACACAAGGCGACTGCGATTCCGCGGAAGAAGCGGGAGTAACGTTCATACACGCGGCGTACGGTTTCGGAACGATAGATCATAAAGTTCCGCAAGTCCGTTCGCTGACGGAAATAGAAGCGGCGGTAAAGCCGTTTCTTGACGACTAAAAACGAAAGGAACGCTTAAAAATGGCTGTTTATCTTGATAACGCGGCAACAACGCGCCCTTGCGAGCCTGCGGTATCGGCAGTTTTTCAGAATATGGTGGAAGATTACGGAAATCCCTCATCTCTCCACGGAATGGGAGTTACGGCGGAAAAAAATATGACCGAAGCACGCAAAGCCGTTGCCGCCGCTCTGGTATGCGACCCGCAGTGCATAACTTTTACTTCCGGCGCAACGGAAGCAAGCAATACCGCGATCTTCGGGGCAGCAAAAAATTACGGCAAACGCAAGAAAAAGATAGTCGTTTCCGCAGTGGAACATCCTTCCGTTGCAGAACCGATAAAATATCTTGAGGAAAAAGAGGGATTTGAAGTCGTCCGCGTTAAACCGTCGCGGGGCGGAGTTATCGACCCTGACGAATTCATCGCAGCAGTGGACGATGATACCTGCCTTGCTTCATGTATGCTGGTAAATAACGAAACGGGTTCCATACAGCCGGTGAGAAAGATATTCTCCGCAGTAAAGCGGGAATTCCCCGAATGTGTGACCCACTGTGACGCGGTACAGGCGTTCATGAAAATGCCCATAAAGGCTGCGGAGCTTTTTGCGGACGTGATAGTTGTCTCGGGGCATAAAGTCCACGCCGTTAAGGGCGTTGGCGCAATTTACATAAGAAAAGGCATAAGGATCGCTCCGCTGATACTTGGCGGAGGTCAGGAGAAAGGACTTCGCAGCGGAACGGAATCGGTGCCGCTGATAGCAGGTTTCGGCGCGGCGGTGCGCGCGCTTATGCCGACAATGAAGATCGCATATGAGAACGCGGAAAAAATACGGGAATATCTGTTGAAAAAATTGTCAAAGCTTGAATATATAACGTTAAATTCGGACGCGGAAAACTGTTCGCCGTTCATTACGAATTTTTCGGTGGAAGGGATACGCTCGGAAACGATGCTTCACTATCTGGAAGAAAATGATATCTACGTTTCCAGCGGATCGGCTTGCTCGAAAGGCGCGCACAGTTCGGTGCTGACGGCAATGGGGATATCGGACGATCTTGCGGATTCGGCAATAAGAGTTTCGCTTTCAAGGACTACGACAATGGGCGAGATAGATCTGCTGGTAAATGCTGTTCAGAAAGGGCATATGTCGCTTGCCAAAAAGAAAAAGTGAAAATCTGATGAAATTTCGGGAAAAGCGAAAAATTTTTCTGCCATTTTTGTATTGCTTTATAGAGAACGAAAGAATTAAGGAGACCATATGAAAGAACTGATAATTTTTAAAGAGGGAGAGATAGCCCTTAAAGGACTGAATAAAAGAAGCTTTGAGGACGCTTTCATACACAATCTGAAACACAGGCTAAGACCGCTGGGAAAATTCGAGTACGAAAAGGCTCAGTCCACTATATATGCCGTTCCCGCAGAGGAGGATATAGACCTCGACGAAGCTGTGGAACGGGGGTCAAAAGTATTCGGCGCGGCTGCGCTTTGCAGAGCGGCTGCGGTGGAAAAGGACTTTGAGGAAATTTCCCGAAAGGCTGTGGAATATATAAAAGATACAGCGGAAATTTCCCGCACTTTCAAGGTTGAAGCAAAGCGTTCGGATAAAAAATTCCCGATGACGTCTCCCGAAATATGTACGGAACTTGGCGGACGCATACTTGAAGCATATCCGCATCTTAAAGTCGATGTAAAAGATCCGCAGATGATAGTTACGGTGGAAATACGAGACACTGCCGCCTATATACACGCGGGAAATATAAAGGCTGCGGGGGGGATCCCCGTTGGAACTTCCGGAAGCGCGATGCTGCTGCTTTCGGGCGGGATAGACAGTCCCGTCGCCGCATATATGATGGCAAAAAGGGGAGTGAGACTTTCCGCGATACATTATGTTTCTCCGCCGTATACTTCCGAACGGGCAAGAATGAAGGTGGAACGGCTTTGCGAAAAGCTTACCGCTTACTGCGGGGATATAGCGTTCTACTGCGTTCCGTTCACAAAGATACAGGAGGCGCTGCGGGACAACTGCCCCGAGGAGTTTTTCACAATAATAATGCGCCGCCTTATGCTTGAGATAGCACAGCGCATCGCCGAGGAAAAGGAGATACAGGCTCTTGTTACAGGCGAAAGCATCGGTCAGGTGGCAAGCCAGACCATGGGAGCAATAGTCTGCACGGACGCGGTATGCCGTATGCCTGTTTTCCGCCCTGTGGTGGGTATGGATAAGACGGAAATAGTTGAGATCGCAAGGAAGATAGATACATTTGACATTTCCATAGAGCCGTATGAGGATTGCTGCACGGTGTTCACACCGAAACACCCGAAAACAAGACCTGTTCCGGAAGAGGTGGAAGCGGCACAGAAGGCATTCGATTTTGAGCCGCTTGTGGAGGAAGCGGTAAAAAATACAGAACTCAAAGTGATAAAATTAGCATAAATTTTGACAAAAAATAAATTTTTTTAGCTTTGTTTGTGTGAAAATGATGAAAAATTCTGTGAAACGCCGAAAAATATGCGCCGCTCCTTGACGATTTAAATAAAAAGGTGTATTATTATAGTATCGGGCAGTATCGCATTGTCCGCAAGGAGGTCTTGAAAACAGCATGGCACTTTCCGGCAGCGCAAAAAAAGCCTATAAAAAAGCTATGAAAGCCAAGAAAAAAAGAATGCGCGGACATTGGCTTCTTATACAAAAAGGCGACAGCGCAAAAGAAGTCGCAAGCAAACTGTTCACACAGTTCGCGGTGCTCGTGCTGATAGCCTGCGGTCTCATACTCGCAAATGAATTGAGACTTTCCCTCAGTGCAAAGAACCTTAACAGTTCCCTGAAAGACCTTTATTATAATTATATCGACAGAGGCGACAACAACGGCGAGCTCCTCGACAGCGCAAAGGCTCTGCTGCAAATAAATCCCGATACGGTGGGCTGGGTGCAGATAGATGATACGAATATCTCTTTGCCTGTAGTACAGAAGAAAACCGCCGACGGCAACGAAGCTTACCTGAAGATAGCTTTCGACGGCAGCGCTAATAAGGCGGGAACTATATTCCTCGATATGCGGAACGTTCTCGATGCGCATGAAAGGTCGGACAATCTGATAATTTACGGTCATAACCAGAAGGATAAGACCATGTTCGGCGATCTTGCATATTACAAAAAAGATATAAGTTATTACGCGGCACACCCTGTGGTGAAGTTCAGTTCAAACTATAAGACGGACGTTTATAAGATATTCGCATACTTCGTTAACCCGACAAAGGAGTCGCAGACAGCTGACGGTTATATTTTCGACTACCATAACAGGCTCGAACTCGATACAAGAGAAGAATATGACGACTTTATAAATAACATAATGCTCAGAACACAGATAATAACTCCGGTAGATGTTGAATACGGAGATGAGTTCCTTACATTGTCTACTTGCTCAAATGAGTTTTCCGATTCGCGCTTCGTTGTTTTCGCAAGAAAAGTAAGAGACGGAGAGGACGAAACGGTGGACGTTTCTCAGGCTTATCTTAACCCGAACGCTAAAGAGCCCGATTGGAACGTAATTTACGGTCGATGAGGTGTATTTTATGTCAGGAAATAAAAAGAACTTTTTGGGGAGATTTATACCCATGAAGGGAGATTCTCCGCAGGAAATATCCAGAAAGGCAATAACTCTTGTATCGGCGATCGTACTGATAGCAGCGTTGGCTATACTGGCTGTTTATTTCATAAAACAGGCACAGAACCGCGCGGAGATCGAAAGACAACGCGAACTGCATAACGACCTTACGGTGATATCCCAGACAACTACGACAACTGCCGCACCTGCGGAAACGGAAACTACAGTTACCGAGACCGAGCCGCCTCCGCTTGTCATGCTCGCAAGCATGGAAAGCTTTGTGGCTGAAAATCCCGATACGGCAGGCTGGCTCACCGTTCCGAATACAAACATAGATAATGTCGTTCTCCAGACGGATAATAACGATTACTATATGAACAAGGATTTCTACGGCAACAGCAATAAGGCGGGACAGATATTCATAGACTATCGCTGCGTGATAAACGCTCATGAAGATAAGCAGACGGATAACGTTGTTATTTACGGTCATAATCAGGCGGATCTGTCTATGTTCGGCACACTGAAAAAGTATAAGATCAAAAAGGACAGCACGGGAAATTTCGATTTCTATCTGCAAAACCCTACGTTCAATTTCAGCAGTCTGTATGATGAATATACATACAAGATAATTGCAATGTTCGTCATAGAGGTAGAACCTTACCAGACAAGAGACGGGATCATTTTCGATTATCATAACTATATAAAATTCTCCCCTAATCGTACTTTTGAGGATTTCAGCGAGAATATTATGAAAAGAACAGCCGTAAATACGGGAGTGGATTTTAACGAGGACGATAAGTTCATGACGCTTTCCACCTGTTCAAACGAGTTCGATCCGTCAAGATTCGTTGTAATAGGCAGACGCGTCAGAGACGGTGAAAGCCCGGAAGTAGATACTTCTCTGGCAGAGATAAATACCGATATGCTCGAACCGGATTACAGCTTTATTTACGGCAGATAACAGAGGTTTTTTGTAATGTCTGATGAAAAAAAGCTTACCCTTGATGACATTCTTGAAGAATATGACAAAAGATCAACAGAAAATGTACCTGACGAAGATGAGGAGAACGTTCCGACTGATGATGTGGAAAAGACATTTGCCCCTGAGGAACGGGAAACGACAGAAGAAAAAGATGAAAGTTCCGATGAAGATGAAAATGACAATTACGAGGACTGCGAAGAACAGGATATTTCCGATGATATATCGTCGGAGCCGATGTTCAAACCCGCGGAACTGTTTGACGGCGATAACGGCGCGGAAATTCCGACTGAAAGCCCCGCAGACGATATAACGGAAGAAATGACCGAAAATATTTCGGATAATGACGAAAACAGCACGGAAAATGCTGCGGAGGAAATTTTTGCTGACGGAGACGCAGATGACGGAACTGCCGTTCCCATAGATATCATAGAAGATGTAACGGCAGAAGCAGATCCCGTTGTCGGCGGGAACGCTGATGTTGAGATCGATGAAGCGGATGATCCTGAAGCGGAGATCCCGACCGAAGCAGCGGCTATGACATGGGAAGATAACGGTTTCCGCGATCAGGCGGCGGCAGAACCTGTTGTTCCTGAGGTCTGCGAGGAGGATAAAACTGCGGAGGAAATCAAAGATATGCCCAATGAAGACCAAAAAGATGAAAATATTCCGGAGATCACCGCAGATAACAAAGACGCCGCGCCGCTCGGAAACGAAAAGAAAGATAATTCCCGCACCGATGGTGCCGATGCCGCTGAAAGCGTTACATCGGATATTTCGGACGTAAACGATAAATGGCTGATAAGAACAGCAAAAAATATCTTCCCCGTAAAGGGAGACAGTGTAGGAGAAATAATAAGGAAGATCATTTTTCTTATCGCACTCATAATTTTTATAGGCGCAGGGATCATGCTCATAAGTACGCTGATCCAGTCAAAAGCTGCTCTGGACATAAAAGATGAGGCAAAAAACGTAATAACCACAACTGCCGCAACATATATAGATGATGAGGGAAATGTTCAGACAGTTGCTCCGACGGAAGAAGAGATCGCGCAGCATAATTTCGATGTGGCAGAACATTTCAAGAAGATCAATGAGGATTATGTGGGCTACCTTGAAGTGGAAGGCTGCGATATATATGAACCCGTTGTACAGGGTGAGGATAACGATAAATACCTCAAAGTCAATATCGCAGGCGGATACAATAAGGCGGGAACGGTGTTCATGGACTACAGATGCACCGTTTCGGAAGAATATACTTCGCCAAATATCGTGATGTACGGTCATAATCAGGAAGACGGAACGATGTTCGGGAACCTCAAGGAGTATAAACAGAACGTTGAGTTTTACCGCGAACACCCGCTGGTAAAGTTCAGCACAGAGTATGAGTCGGGCGAATACATTATTTACGGCTTCTTTGTGACGAATGTTTACGAAAGTCAGGACAGCAACGGAGAGGTGTTCCATTACCATGACTATATAGAAACTCTGAATGACGAGAAAACTTTCAATTGGTACCTTGACGAGGTACAGGAGCGTAACCAGATAATCACTCCCGTTGATGTAAAATTCGGCGACAAACTGCTTTGTTTGTCAACTTGTTCAAATGAGTTCACCGATTCAAGGTTCGTTGTTTTCGCAAGAAAACTTCGTGACGGCGAGTCTGTGGAAGATTACGATCTTTCTTCGGCATATATGAACCCAAATGCAAAAGGCGTTGACTGGGACGCGATAATTACGGGCGATCCGACTTATGTAAGTACGGTCGAAACATACGTTACAGAAGATACTGCCGAAACAGAGTTCACTGCATGGGATAAATCCATAGGCAAAAATAATTCCGGCAGCGGCGCAAGTTCGGACGGGAAGAAGTTCGTTCCTCCTGCTGCCATAGAAACTGCGGCGGAAACTTCGGTGACGGAAACTTCGGCTTCAACTGCGGCAGCGGAAACTTCTGCCGCGACAGATACAGAGACAACGGCATCGGAAACGGGAACCGAAACGTCCGCCCCGGCTTCGGAAACTTCCGACAGCGCGGAAAGCAGTACGGCTCCTTCTTCGGAAACATCGGCGGGGGAAAGTACGGACACAAGCCCTTCCGATTCGGAAGAAACTTCCGTAACGGAAACATCAGCCTGAACAGGTACAAAAAAATATTTCCCTTTAAAATTACGGGGACTGTAAGGCTGTTACGATAATATTTATGTGCAGAACTTTATGAAAGGAATGGTCGGCAAATGGCAATGTCGGATGAGATCCGTTCAGCGCCAAGGTATAAAACCAAAGCGCCGAAAAAGAAAAAAGGTTTCGCGGAGACCTTTATCCCCATGCGCGGCGACAGCAGGAGCGAATTGATAAGTAAGATCATCGCACTGACAGCAATACTTGTGCTGATCGTTTGCGGGATAGTGCTGGGAGTAGTTATCTACAACAGCTATGAAGCAAAACATAACCATAATGAGATCAAGGTGATCTACGAAAATAACGTCCGACAGACATTACCTTCGGATACATATGCGGCGGTGGGAGATATTGCCGATGAAACGGGAGAAGTCCCAAGACCTCCGCTCGTAACTCTGCCTTTTGCGGAGGAAATGCTTGCGATAAACCCCGATTATGTGGGCTACGTTTCGATACCCGACAGGGTCAGCGAAGCGGTGGTGCAAACTACGGACAACGATTATTACCTGAAAAAGAACATTTACGGTCAGACGCGTTCCTGCGGAACGATCTTCGCCGATCACCGCGACAACATAAGCGATTATGCCGACCTTCAGTCGGATAACATAGTCCTTTACGGTCACAATCAGCGCGACGGTACAATGTTCGGCGAACTTGACTACTATAAATGGGATCCGAAATACTGGCTCAAAAATCCGTTCATTTACTTTGATAATAAGTATGAACAGAGCGTGTATGTCATCGTTTCGTCATTCGTTGTCAATACAGAACCGGAGCATGATAACGGCAATGTTTTCGAGTATCAGAACTATATTGATTTCAACGACGAATACCCATTTGAAACTTTTAAAAAGGAAATAACCGAAAGAAGTCATTTCTTTACGGGTATAGACATAAACGAAAACGACAAATTCATAACCCTTTCTACCTGTTCCTACGAGTGGGAACCCGCAAGGCACGTCATAATAGGACGAAAGCTGAGAGAAGGGGAAACTACGGAAAATATTGATCTTTCGGGATTTGAAGTAAATCCGAATCCCAAATGGCCTGCCATTTATTATAAATATAACGGCGGCTCATATCAGGAGTAGAACAATTGCTTTTTGGACGTTGAAAGAAAGAAGGGGTCAAAATGAAGCTCAGCACGGTGCTCGGTGCGGTGGTGTGTATGCTCTCTTTGGGAGTTGTATGTACATTTGCACTCTGCATGGTAGAGGACGTCGGCGAAGAAAATATTTCCTCCTATGAATATTACAGCGGGGAAAACACCGATGAACTCCTTGCAGAAGCCGAAACCGAACAGATAGTACAGGAAACGGCAATATCTTACATACCGCCTGTTTTTACGGAAACGGCAAATTATGAGGACGAAAGGGATATAATGCCGCGTATTGCAGATGATAATGCTGATATTACAGCGGAAACGGAAGAAAGTTCCCCAAATACGGAGGAAAACGATGAAACGGAAATTTCCGCTCCGCCGCAGTACAGCAGCATCTCTAACGAAGAAAGATATCCCGTTGAATATGATGTTGAAGAATACGGCAGCGGCAGCAATGAAGTTGAGGAACAGTCGCTGTACGGCGTGGATAATTTCACCGACAATACGCTCAATTCCGCAGAAGATGAAATAAATTATACGGATAATGAAAGCGATGACTATACCGCCGTGACGGAAATGATCCCGGATCCTTCCGAACAGAACGATACCGCGCCGGAAGGCGTTCCGGTAACGCCCGATGATATCGTGTCGTTTTACTCTGACACAGGAAGTGATGCGCCTGCCGAAACGGTACCTCCCGTGCAGGAGACTTCTGTATCGGTAAGCGTTCAGAACAGCGGAGGGGATACCAATGAAACATTTACCGCTAATTTTAACGGTGCCGTACAAACGGTAAATGCGTACGATCTCGTTTGCTGGATAGTAAATAACGAAATATCTTCGAGTTTCAGCGATGAAGCAATAAAAGCACAGGCTGTTGCGGCATATTCTTATGTAAAATATCACAACGTAAACGGACTCACGCCAAGCGTTCTGGTAAAAAAAGATCCGCCGCAAAGAATAAAAGACCTTGTATCTTCGGTATGGGGAGTATGCTGTTATTATAACGGCAGCGTTGCACAAACGGTCTATATGGCTTCATCGTCGGGCTATACGGCTGACGCGAAGAACGTATGGGGCGGAAGTTTCCCGTATCTGAAAAGCGTTGCTTGTCCTTTCGATGCAACAAGCGATCCGAACTACGGTTCGACAAAAACGGTAAGCGAAGCGGATATGCGTTCTTATCTGGAAAATTCACTGGGGATAACTCTTTCAAACGATCCGACAAACTGGATAAGGATCACCGGATATGTTGACGGAAATTACGTTTCTTCAATAGATATCGACGGTCAGACTACTATTTCGGGAAGAAAGATGCGCGAAACGGTATTTAACTATAAACTGAAAAGCGCTGCGTTCGATGTTTATTACAGCAACGGAACGTTTACGTTCACTACATACGGCTACGGTCACGGAGTCGGAATGAGCCAGAACGGCGCAAATATCCTTGCTAAGCAGGGATACTCCTACGTTGATATACTTAAATACTATTTCACGGGAATTGAAGTATTATGACGATCTATGAAATAATTACCAAGAAAAAGCGTAACGCTGAATTGACTGCGGATGAGATAAATTGGGTAACTGCCGGATATACTTCCGGCAGCATACCCGATCATCAGATGTCCGCGCTCCTTATGGCGATATGCTTTTCTTCTTTATCGGAAAGGGAAACTTCCGATCTTACAATGGCAATGGCACGTTCGGGAGATATGTTAAAGCCCGATACGGGCGGCTTCAACGTTGATAAACACAGCACGGGCGGAGTCGGAGATAAGACAACGCTCATATGCGCTCCCATAGCGGCAGCCTGCGGAGTTTGCGTTCCAAAAATGTCAGGGCGCGGTCTCGGGCATACGGGAGGAACTATCGATAAGCTGAGTGCTATCCCGGGGTTCAGAACAGATCTCGGGTATGATGAATTCATCGGCAATGTCAGAAAAGCAGGTCTGGCAATTTCGGGGCAGACAGGCGAACTTGTTCCCGCGGATAAGAAAATATATGCTTTAAGAGATGCAACGGCAACGGTAGACAGCATACCGCTTATATGTTCTTCCATAATGAGCAAGAAGCTTGCGTCAGGTGCGGACGGGATAGTTCTGGACGTGAAAGTCGGGGACGGAGCGTTTATGAAAACGATCTCCGAAGCGGAAAAACTTGCGGAAATGATGGTAAGAGTCGGAAACAAAGCGGGAAGAAAATGTACGGCTATCCTTACGGATATGAGCAAACCCCTTGGCAAAACGGTGGGAAATGCTCTTGAAGTGATCGAAGCAATAGAAGCCTTGAAGGGAAATGCTCCGAAGGATCTTCACGAAGTTTCTGCTGCAATTGCGGCGGAAATGCTTTTTATTGCGGGAAAAGGCAGCAGGGAAGAATGTATTTCCATGTCGGAAAAAGCAATTGCGGACGGTTCGGCTCTGGAACGTCTGCGGGAAATGATAATTCTTCAATGCGGAGACCCAAAGGTCATCGAAAATTATGAATTGCTTCCACAGGCAAAAGTAAAACGGGAAATATTTGCGGAAAAAAGCGGATATATTTGCGGAATTTCCTGCGAAGAGACAGGTATTATTTCCGCAAAACTCGGCGCGGGAAGGCTTTCCAAGGAAGCTGCTGTCGATCTTTCGGCGGGAATAGTCTTTGATAAGACAGTAGGAGATCATGTTGAAAAGGGAGAACGCATAGCCGTACTTCACACATCTTCCGACTGTGATATTGAAAGTATTGCAGAAGAATTCGGGAAAGTTTTCCATTATGGGGAAAAGAATGACATTCCCGAAGAAAAAAATGTTATAAAAACTGTAAAAGGGTATTGACATTCAATATTATATGTGATATAATATTATCATCAAGCAGGAACTATCCGCATTTTTTGAATGGAGGAATCATTATGAGCGATATTTTTAAGAAAATAGGAAAAACCGTTACCGAAACAGGCAGATCTGTGGGCGAAAAGACAAAACAAATGGGAAGTGTTGCTAAATTAAACGGAAAGATCACCGCTTCCGAACATTCTATTGAAGAAAATTACCGTATTATCGGTAAGTATTATTATGATACTTACAAGAACGATCCCGATGCGGAAATAGCGGAAAAAGTAAACGCAATTACAGCATCGATAGATGCAATTGCGGAAATGAAAGATCAGATACTTGCCGTTAAAGGGCTTGTGAAGTGTGTAAACTGCGGAGCGGAATGTTCCATAGAGAGTGATTTTTGCGGCAAATGCGGAGCAAAACTTGTAAAGCCCGAGCCGCCTGTAGTCGAAGCCGAAGAAGCAGCGGAGCCTGCTGAAAGTGAAGTTTCCGAAACAAATACGGAAGAATAAAAAAAAAGCGCGCCGTAAATGGCGCGCTCAGACTGTCGAAAAAGTTTTTAACAATTTTGCGCGCAGCGCAAAATTGAAAAGCTGGTCCAGCGCAGCCGCGCTGGTGGGGTCTGAGGGAAAAACGAATGCTTCGCATTCGTCTAAGCCCCGCCGCCGAAACGAACACAGTTCGTTTTTCGCAGAACGGCGGAAGCCCCTAATGCCTTTAGGAGCTCCGCAGGGGGTGAATTGCTGTCGCAGACAGCAAGAGGGGGAAGCCCTGCGATAGAG
>CANQPX010000008.1 GCA_947625915.1 uncultured Clostridia bacterium | reverse complement strand
GAAATCACCTCTATGAATAGTATACCATATCATCACAAATATGTCAATGTAGATTTTGTTATGTCGTTTACTATAATATTAAAAATTTTCTTTATGTCGCTGTCTGACAAGCCGAATGCTTTCATTTTGGCAAAGATCTCATTGTCTCTTTCTGCTCTGCCTTTGGCAATGCCTCTCTTCATGCCTTCTGCCCTGCCTTTGGCAATGCCTTTGGCAATTCCCCTTTCCTCGCCCGTCAGAATAGCTTCTTCGAGTTCGGAAGCCCTGTCGTGCATGGCTTTTTCGCGCATTCTGGCAAGTTCTTTCAATCTATCGTTATCGTTCATAACATAAAGCCCGTCTATAGCTTTGGAAATTGCAGGAACTTCTGCTTGTTTCAACATCTCGAACTCCTCCTTCTTCGTGGATCTGATAAATTGTAACCAAAGTTTCTTCCTGTCTCCCTTGTCTATTCCGCCTTTAACTTTTTTCAGTTCAAAGAAATGTATCTGCATTTTGTCCGAAAGCTTTTTCTTATGCTCAACGTCCCAAACGGAAAACTCCGAATGTATGTCTTCGTGTTCCCCAAAAAGAACGAAATCCAATATATTGATAGATATACAAGGACACAATTTGCTGTAAGGTTCCCCCTCGTCAAGTTGGGAAGAATACAGCTTCGACCAATAGAGAAGCGTTCTGTCCGGGAAGAACTTCTCCGCTCTGACTTGCATTTCAACATTCACAAGCTGACCGCCTATGTCAATGTTCAGATCAAGCCTATAAAACTTTTCATCAACGCTTTCAGGTTCGATCTCGGGGTTCTTAACTTTTATATCGCGCATTTCTTCCTCGGGAATGTCAAGCATATCCGACAAGAAAGCTTTAAGAATATCCTTATTCTTCTCATTCCCGAAAAGCATTTTGAAAACTATATCAAGCTTCGGGGATAATATCGTTTCATCTTGAACCATCGGTAAACACCTCCCGATACTCTTTGTCAATTATATTATACCACGGATAAAGAAAAATTGCAATATAAAAATAATTTATGACTGTTTTTCTATGAAAATATAGAACGTTCCTCAAAAACATACTTTCTCTTATAAAATAAGAGAATATACGCCTCAAAGCTCAGCTTTGATATAATTAAAAAGCCCTTTGCAGCCGTCAAGAATGTCATTGTATGCCGCGGAAAAATCCCGCGTGTACCATGGGTCGGAAACATCTCCGCTGCGCCCCGCAAATTCAAGAAGTTTATGAACTTTCCCAAGAGGATCATCGGGGAATATCCTCGCTATGTTCCGCATATTGTTATCGTCCATCAGAAGGAAAATATCATATTTCTCATAGTCGCTCCGTTTG
Organism: uncultured Clostridia bacterium; assembly: GCA_947625915.1. Taxonomy (GTDB): domain Bacteria; phylum Bacillota; class Clostridia; order Oscillospirales; family Ruminococcaceae; genus RGIG8773. The sequence continues at coordinate 54,535 of CANQPX010000008.1, read as the reverse complement.
AGCTGAACTGCATATTTCCCGTCACAGGAAATGCCGTGCCGCTTCAATTCGGCTCTCGCGGGAGGATATACGGGGTTCCCGATCTCTTCGGTGCTCGTTGCGCTTGACGCGATAAAAATATCTTCATCGGGAAGTTCTTCCCGAACAAGCTTTTTCATTATGAATTCCGCCATCGGCGAACGGCATATGTTCCCATGACAGACAAACATTATCCTGTTTATTTTGCTCATAATATCTCCTTTTACAAAAATAAGCTTGCCGCTCAGACTGTCGAAAATAGTATAGTTCATTGTCAAACAACTCACAGGGTTGTTTGACAAGGGAAAAATAGAAATAATTTGTTAGTTTAAGGGGGAAGCCCTCTATCGCAGGGCTTCCCCCTCTTGCTGTCTGCGACAGCAATTCACCCCCTGCGGAGCTCCTAAAGGCATTAGGGGATTTCGCGCTCTGCGGAGCGCGACGAGGGCTCCGCCCCTCGACCCCGCGAGCTGGGCTCAGCTCGACCAGCTTTTCGGGCAAAGTTTTGTTTTTCGCTTTTTATTTTGTCCGCGCCTGTTTTTAGTTTTTTACAGACTGAGCGGCAAGCAGTAAGCTTGCCGCCGTGATTATTTTGTAAGTGCCGCTATGGACTGTTCTATCTTTGCCATCTTTTCCTGCGCCTTGGCAAGTTTTGCTTTTTCCGCTTCGACCTGCTGCGCGGGCGCTTTGGAAATAAATCCTTGATTGTTCAGCTTTCCGGAAGAAAAATCAATATCCTTTTGAACTGCCGCTTTTTCCTTATTAAGGCGGGCAAGTTCCTTATCTTTATCTACAAGTTCGTCCATAGGAATGAATATCCTTGCGCTGTCTGTAACTACCGTTACCGCATCGGGAACATTCACCTTTGCCGCGATCTCAACTTCCGATGCAGACGCAAGACGTTCAAAGAACATTCTTCCCTGTTCAAAGATCTCCGCTTCGGCAGTCTCGATATGAACGGCAGCTTTCTTTGAAGGCGGAACGTTCATTTCCGAACGGCGGTTCCTTATGCCCTTGATAGCTTCTATTATCTTTCCGAACTGCTTTTCTTCCGTTTCAAAATTGAGTTTTTCGTCATATTCTGGGAACTTTGAAAGTATGCACGGAACATCGTCCTCCGAAACGGCGGACCATATTTCCTCCGTAATGAACGGCATGAACGGGTGCAGGAGTTTCAACATTCCCTGTAAAACGAATACCAGAACGTCCTGCGCAGTCTCGGCGGTCTTTCCGCCTGCCGCGATCCTCGGCTTTGTAAGTTCTATATACCAGTCACAGTAAACGTCCCAGATAAAATCGTAAAGTTTTGCTACGGCAACGCCGAGTTCAAAGCTTTCAAGATTTTCGTTTACTTCCTTGGCAAGTCTGTTAAAGCTGCTCAATATCCATTTATCCTCGATATTGAGTTCTTCGGGAAGTCCGCCGAATTTGAAATCTTCCGGCAAATTCATCAGAACATAACGTGAAGCGTTCCATAACTTGTTTGCAAAGTTTCGTGAAGCTTTTACTTTTTCATCGGTGTAACGCATATCGTTTCCGGGAGCGTTGCCTGTTGCAAGCATGAAGCGGAGAGCGTCCGCGCCGTATTTTTCTATCTCTTCCAGCGGGTCAATGCCGTTGCCGAGGGATTTGGACATTTTCCGTCCCTGTGCGTCGCGGACAAGTCCGTGGATAAGAACGGTATCGAACGGCGCTTTTCCCATATTTTCAAGACCGCTGAACATCATTCTTATTACCCAGAAGAAAATTATATCATATCCCGTGACAAGTGTATTTGTCGGATAAAAATATTTCAGATCTTCGGTATTGTCGGGCCAGCCGAGCGTCGAGAAAGGCCATAACGCCGAACTGAACCATGTATCCAGTGTATCGGGATCTTGGCGCATGGGTTTTCCGCATTTGGGACAAACTGCACTGTTTTCCTTGGTAACGACCATTTCGCCGCAGTCGTCGCAGTAGAAAGCAGGTATCTGATGTCCCCACCAGATCTGGCGGGAAATGCACCAGTCGCGGATATTTTCCAGCCAATGGAAATATACTTTTTCAAAACGTTCGGGAACGAACTTTGTTTCGCCGTTTTTAACTGCGTCGATCGCAGGCTGCGCAAGAGGCTTCATCTTTACGAACCACTGTGTTGAAACTTTCGGTTCAACGGTAGTTCCGCAGCGGTAGCAAGTACCCACATTGTGAACGTGTTCCTCGATCTTGACAAGATAGCCGCCCTTTTCCAGATCTTCAACTATCTTCTTTCTTGCTTCGTAGCGATCCATTCCCGCATATTCGGGGTAATCGTCAACTATATGCGCGTCGTCCGTCATGACGTTGAGTACGGGCAAATTGTGACGGAGACCGACTTCAAAGTCGTTGGGGTCGTGAGCGGGTGTAATTTTAACAACGCCCGTTCCGAAATCCGGTTCAACATAATCATCAGCAATAACGGGAATTTCCCTGCCCACAAGGGGAAGTATGAGAGTTTTGCCCACAATATCCTTGTAACGGTCATCGTTGGGGTTTACCGCAACGGCAGTATCGCCCAGCATAGTTTCGGGACGGGTCGTGGCAAGTTCAACATAACCGCTGCCGTCCTTGAACGGGTAACGCAAATGCCAGAAATGTCCTGCCTGTTCCTCGAAAGTAACTTCCGCATCGGAAAGGGAAGTTTTACAGTGGGGACACCAATTGATGATCCTTTCGCCGCGGTAGATAAGACCTTTCTCGTAATATTTTACAAAAACTTCCTTAACGGCTTTGGAACAGCCCTCGTCCATGGTGAAACGTTCTCTTGACCAGTCGCAGGAACTGCCTAATTTTTTCAGCTGTTCAACGATACGTCCGCCGTACTGTTTTTTCCATTCCCAAGCACGCTCCATGAACTTTTCACGTCCTATGGACTCCTTGGTGAGACCCTCTTTTGCCATAGCGGCAACTATCTTTGCTTCTGTCGCGATAGCGGCATGATCCGTTCCGGGCAGCCAGAGGGCGGCATAGCCTTTCATACGTTTCCAGCGGATAAGGATATCCTGCAAAGTCTCGTCAAGGGCATGACCCATATGGAGCTGACCTGTGATATTCGGCGGGGGAATAACTATAGTATAGGGAGTTTTTTGGGGGTCGCGCTCAGCTTTGAAGCAGTCGTTATCCACCCAGAACTTATATATTTTATCCTCAACTTCCTTAGGTTCATAGAGTTTTGAAAGTTCTTTCTTCATTTTTACCGTTCCTTTCGATAGAAAATAGGCATACAATTTATAATAGCATATTTTTTCGGGAATTGCAACACATATTTTGTAACAATAATACTTCAAAACAAAAAATGAACTGAAATGTTACCGCATTTTGAAAAAATATACAAAAAAATCCTTTTGTTTTGCCATAATAAACAAAAAATTGCAATAATTATTATTAAAAAAATATGTTGTTAAATACGAGAAATAATGATATAATAAGTAATATAAATAATTAGCAGAACAATTCTGTTAAAAAATGTATTGGAGGAAATAACAATGAAACTTTCTAAAATTTCTGCAGTTATCGCGGCAGCAGCAACAGCTGTTTCCATGATGGCTGTAAGTGTAAGCGCTACAAACTGGGCTAACGCAGGTTATGCAGATGGCAATCCCGATACTTGCACTATCGTATCTACAGACGAGAACAGCATGACATTTACTGCTCCCGCAGGCGGTCAGCAGGTAAAGGCAAGAGTTACAGCAGGCGATCTTCTTGATGATCCTACTCTTGTTAAGTCTGCAACATGGACTGTTACCTATACTATCGCAGATGACGTTCCCGGCTGCTGGCTTGGCGGTGCTTGCTATTTTGGCTGCAAGAACTCTACCGGTTATGAAATAAACGCTGACTATGATGAGGAAGGAAATGCTTACTTTGCAGAAAAAGTAAAGACTGTTACCGATGATGCTAAGTTCCTTCTCGACAGCGAAGTTCTTAATGCTGATTCAGAACTTGTATTTATGGATTGGTCAAGTGCTGCTGATATCAACAAGATCAATATCACAATTTCCGATCTGAAATTCTTTGATGCAGACGGAAACGAGATCGCTCAGAAACCTTATGAAGGTGCTGCTGCTTCAACAACAGAAACAGCTCCTGCAGGCGACTCCGCAACAACATCTACAAAGACCGGCAACGTTCCCGCTGCTGCTGTTGCTGCTGTAATGGCTGTTGCAGGTACTGCTGCTGTTATCTCCCGCAAGAGAAAGTAAGATCCCGATAAAATGAAAAACATGAACCCCGCCTTAAAGGCGGGGTTTTTCTTTTATCATCTTGAACTCCTTATTTAACTTTTAATATTAAAAATTTTCTTTATATCGCTGTCGGATAAGCCGAATGCTTTCATCTTATCAAGCATTTCAGCTTCCTTTTTTGCTGCGCCTTCTGCTCTGCCCTTGGCTTCGCCTTCTGCTCTGCCTCTCTCCATGCCCGTCAGGATAGCTTCTTCGAGTTCGGAAGCCCTGTCGTGCATGGCTTTTTCGCGCATTCTTGCAAGTTCTTTCAATCTATCATTATCGTTCATAACATAAAGCCCGTCTATTGCCTTTGAAATTGCAGGAACTTCTGCTTGTTTCAACATCATGAATTCCTCATTTAACTTTTAATATTAAAAATTTTCTTTATATCGCTGTCAGACAAGCCGAATGCTTTCATCTTAGCGAAGATCTCATTGTCTCTTTCTGCTCTGCCCTTGGCTTCGCCCTCTGCTCTGCCCTTGGCAATACCCCTTTCCATGCCGGTCAGGATAGCTTCTTCGAGTTCGGAAGCTCTGTCGTGCATGGCTTTTTCTCTCATTCTTGCAAGTTCTTTCAATCTATCGTTATCGTTCATCACATAAAGCCCATCTATAGCTTTGGAAATCGCAGGAACTTCTGCTTGTTTCAACATCTCGAACTCCTCCTTCTTCGTGGATCTGATGAATTGTAACCAAAGTTTCTTCCTGTCTCCCTTATCTATTCCGCCTTTTACTTTTTTCAGTTCAAAGAAATGTATCTGCATTTTGTCAGAAAGCTTTTTCTTATGTTCAACGTCCCAAACGGAAAATTCCGAATGTATGTCTTCGTGTTCCCCGAAAAGAACAAAATCCAATATGTTGATAGATATACAAGGACACAGCTTACTGTAAGGTTCTCCCTCATCAAGTTGGGAAGAATACAGCTTCGACCAATAGAGAAGCGTTCTGTCAGGAAAGAACTTCTCCGCTCTGACTTGCATTTCAACATTTACAAGCTGACCGCCGATATCAATATTCAGATCAAGCCTGTAAAACTTTTCATCAACGCTCTCCGGCTCGATCTCGGGGTTCTTAACTTTTATATCGCGCATTTCCTCTTCCGGAATGTCAAGCATATCCGAAAGAAACGCTTTCAGAATATCTTTGTTTTTCTCATTCCCGAAAAGCATTTTAAAAACTATATCAAGCTTCGGGGAAAGCATCGTTTGTTCATCTCGGCTCATCGGCAAACACCTCCCGATACTCTTTGTCAATTATATTATATCACAAGTTCCGCAGAATTACAAGATAAACCGCACGAAAAAATTTTTTTCGCTGCAGATCTGTTAATGATATTTTGCTCTTGGCTCTCAAAACCGTTAAATTGCCCCTTGATTTTTTCGGCATGGTGTGGTATAATTACTGTTGAACAGAATATTGTAAAGACATATCGGGCAAGAGTAGCTTTTCCCGCTTCCTTTAAGAGAGCGTCGGGTCGGTGCAACGGCGCAGAACGGGATCGCGAAGTGCGGCTCGACAGTCCGGACGCGGAAGGGAAAATTTTTTCCTGCGTATGCGCCCGCGTTTACCCGCGTTAAGGGATAACGAGTTTGAAATTGAAGTGGGACCGCGGTTTGAATATCTTACCGCCTTCATGGGAATGTTTCCTTTGAGGGCGGCTTTTTGTTTTATTTTTGAAAGGAGCTGTTTCAATAATGTTTGAACATACTGTCGCACATACGATAGAACACATAAAGTCGGATATAGAGTCGGTGAAAAAACGTGACCCCGCCGCAAGAAGTACCCTTGAAATACTTCTGACATATTCGGGGCTCCATGCGGTGCTTATGTACAGAGTCGCGCATTTCTTTTATACAAAAAAACTTTATACCATTGCAAGGTGTATCTCTCAGCTTGCAAGACTCCTTACGGGAATTGAGATACACCCCGGCGCAAAGATAGGAAAAGGCTTCTTTATAGATCACGGCTCGGGCGTTGTGATAGGCGAAACTGCCGAAATAGGCGATAACTGCCTTGTCTATCAGGGCGTTACCCTCGGCGGTACCGGAAAGGAAAAAGGCAAGCGCCATCCTACCCTCGGCAATAACGTCATGGTCGGCGCGGGAGCAAGAGTTCTCGGCCCTTTCAAAGTCGGAGACAATGTAAAGATCGCCGCAAATGCCGTCGTTCTGGAAGAAGTTCCCCCGAACTGTACTGCTGTGGGCGTTCCCGCAAGGATAGTAAGGAGAAACGGTCAGAAAGTCGTTAACGATCTGGATCAGGTGCATATCCCCGATCCTGTGGCGCAGGAACTCTGCGCTTACCGCATAAGACTTGAAAAGCTTGAAAAACAAATGAATAAACTTGAAATTGCCGAAATAGGAAAAAAATATAATAACGGTAAACAGCAAGGAGGCTCATTATGAAACTTTATAACACTCTTACAAGGAAAAAAGACGACTTTGTCCCCCGTTTTGAGGGAAAAGTAAGTATGTATACCTGCGGTCCTACGGTGTATCACTATGCGCATATCGGAAATCTCCGCAGTTATATAATGGAAGATGTTCTGGAAAAATATTTCCGCTATGCGGGATATGATGTCAAACGCGTTATGAATATCACCGACGTGGGACATCTTTCAAGCGACGGCGATACGGGCGACGATAAAATGCTCAAAGGCGCAAAGCGTGAACACAAGACGGTCATGGAAATTGCGGAATTTTATACAAAAGCATTCTTTGACGACTGTAAAAAGCTGAATATAAAAACTCCCGATGTTGTCGTTCCCGCAACATCTTATATCGACGAGTTTATACGCGTTATAAAAGTTCTTATGGAAAAAGGCTATGCCTACGAAGCGGGCGGAAATATCTATTTTGACACTTCAAAACTTGACAAATACTATGTTTTCAACGATTTCAAAGAGGAAGATCTTGAAGTGGGCGTGCGCGAAGGCGTTGAGGAGGACTCCAACAAGCGCAATAAAGCGGATTTTGTGCTTTGGTTCACAAAATCCAAATTCGAGGATCAGGAACTCAAATGGGAAAGCCCGTGGGGACTCGGTTATCCCGGCTGGCATATCGAATGTTCCTGCATAAGCATGAAAAATCTCGGGGAATATCTTGATATACACTGCGGCGGCATTGACAATGCTTTCCCTCATCACACAAATGAGATCGCACAAAGCGAAGCGTATCTCGGGCATGAGTGGTGTAAGCATTGGTTCCATGTTCACCACCTTAATACGAACAGCGGAAAGATGAGTAAATCTTCCGGTGAGTTCCTTACCGTTTCTCTGCTTGAAGAAAAAGGATACGATCCGCTTGTGTACAGATTTTTCTGTTTGCAGTCGCATTACAGGAAATCTCTTGTTTTCAGCTATGAAAATCTTGACAACGCATCTGCGGCATATGAAAAGCTTACGGCGAAAATTTCCGGTATACTTGACGGCAGCGGTGATGTTGACAAGGCAAAATTTGACGAATTGAAAAAGAATTTCACCGACGCCATGGACAACGACCTGAACACCGCTCTTGCGGTAACGGCAGTTTATGACGTGCTGAAAGCCGATACGAACAATGCAACGAAACTTGCGCTCATAAATGATTTTGAAAAAGTTCTTTCGCTGGGACTTATCGAAGCGGCAAAGAAATTTTCCGATAAAAATTCGGGAGAAAACGAAGATATCCCTGCGGAGATAGCGGAACTTTTAGAACAGCGTAAAGCCGCAAGAAAGGAAAAGGATTTTGCGCTTGCCGACGAGATAAGGGATAAGATCTCCGCGCTCGGATATGTTGTGACCGAGACGAGAGAAGGAACGAAAGTAACGAAGAAATAATAAATGTTCGTTGTCGGACAACGGCTCATCTTGTCGAAAAAGTTTTAACAATTTTGCGCGCAGCGCAAAATTGAAAAGCTGATCCAGCGCAGCCGCGCTGGCGGGGTCGAGGGGCGGAGCCCTCGTCGCGCTCCGCAGAGCGCGAAATTCCCCATACGAAGGCGCCTCTGCAAAGGGGTGAATTGCCGCTGAAAGCGGCAAGAGGGGAACGCTCTGCAAGAGAGAGCGTTCCCCTTGGCATTAACGGTAATTGTGATCTAAGCCTTGCCAAACAACCCTGTGAGTTGTTTGGCAATACAGAGCAATTTGTTTTTCGTTTTTGGCAGTCCGAATAATGCGCGGATATTTTCTATTGATGAAGATAAAATTGCGGAGGCAATAAACTTTATATTTTTAAATGTAATACTGCGCCTGAACATTGAACATCTCGGAATATGCCCCGCCATGCGCCATAAGTTCATCATGCGTGCCGTACTCTTTTATCGTTCCCTCGGAAAATACCGCGATGTGATCGCAGAATTTGCAGGAAGATAACCTGTGGGAAATGTATACCGCCGTTTTCCCGTGAACAAGATCGTTGAACTGACGGTAGATGTCATACTCCGCCACGGGATCAAGCGCCGCCGTGGGTTCGTCAAGGATAACAACGGGCGCGTTCTTGTAAAGCGCACGGGCGATAGCAAGTTTCTGCTGTTCGCCGCCGGAAAGTTCCACGCCTTCTTTGTCAAACATCTTGAACATCATGGTGTCTTTTCCTTTGGGAAGTGAATTTATTTTGTCAAGGATACCCGTTTTGCGGAAGAGTTCGTCAACTTCTTCCGCATTTCCTTTTTCTCCGAGAAGTATATTGTCCTGCGCGGAAAATGCAAGCAGCATGAAATCCTGAAAAACAACAGAAAAAAGTTTCATGTATTCTTCATAGTCGTATTCGCGGATATTTACCCCGTCAAGGAGTATCTCCCCGCTGTCAACATCGTAAAGGCGGCACAAAAGCTTTATGAAAGTTGTTTTTCCCGCGCCGTTCAAGCCCACTACCGAAAGCTTTTCCCCGCTTTTTAATTTTATGGAAACGTTCTTCAGAACTTGTACATTTGTATGGGGATAGGAAAACGTAACGTTTCGGAATTCGATCTCGTGCCCGTCTTTCGGAGCGAAAATTTTCCTGTTTCCCTTTTCAAGAGCGGGAGGATATTCCATGAATTTTATAAATTCGCACATATAACCGCTGCGTTTTACGATATCCTGAACGCCGAGGATGATTGCCTGAATTGAAGAACTTAACGTTCCTGCCGCGCTTATGAGCTGTGAAAATGTTCCAACGGTGATCCTGCCCGTGACCGCAAGCACACCGAGGTAGAAATATGTTGCAAAGTCGCGGAGGGAATTTGTTCCCGCGTCGGCAACATCAAGAGAATATTTTTCATAGGACGTTTTCTCCTGATCCTGTCTGAGACGTTCAAAATTGTTTCCCGCATTTGTCATCATCATATCCGCCGCATCGTAAAGGCGGATATCCTTTGCAAATCTGAATTGGTCAAGCTGCCATTCGATATAATTGTAAATGCGGTTTTTCTTTGCAAGCTCCTTGAAAAATTTTATGTCTATCTTGTTTTTCTTGTTGTTGATGAACGCGGAGACAGCAAGAAGAACAGCTATTACCGCAAGCAGTACCGGCGCGGCGAAAATTATCACCGTAATTACTCCCAAAAGCTTTATGATATTTGAAAGTATTGTAAAAAATCCTTTTGCGATCTCATGTGCGCCGCCCGACCAGTTTATTCCCTCGCGGGCTTTCTGTATCTGGTCGAGAGCGTCCTTGTCCTCTGTCAATGTGAAATCGATCTCCATGCAGAGCCGTGAGACCTGTTCGGTTTCCATATTAAGAAAATAGTCCGCGTATTTTTCCAGATGAATGGTCATACAGCTTGCAAGACAGCTTATCAAAACGCCCGAAATGACCATTACCGCGCCGATAACTGCGGCTTTTTTAAAGTCTCTGTAATTTATAAGCGTATCAATAAGCATCGGCATGAGCAGGATATTTGCAAAGGGCTGAAGTGCGGAGAAAATAACATTCAGTGCGGAAAATACAAAGTAACTTTTCTTGTTATGCCATATTTCACCCATGCAGTGCTTTAATGCACGCAGTGCAAGGGATCTTTCCTTTTTATCCGACATCGTTCATCACCTCGCTATCTTCGGGAATGTCAAATATATCCTTATCTTCAACATAATACTGCGCTTGAACATTGAACATCTCGGAATATGCCCCGCCATGCGCCATAAGCTCATCATGAGTTCCCGTTTCCACCATTTCTCCCGCTTTGAACATTGCAACCCTGTCGCAGAAACGCGTTGACGACAGCCTGTGGGAAATATAAACTGCTGTTTTATCCCCTACCATATCGTTGAAGCTGCGGTATAAGCGGTATTCCGCAAGCGCGTCAAGTGCGGCGGTGGGTTCGTCAAGAACTATTATCGGCGCATTTTTGTATAGCGCCCTTGCAAGTGCAAGCTTCTGCTTCTCGCCGCCGGAAAGGTCTATGCCGTCGTCGTAAAGGACTTTCAGTATCTGCGTGTCAATGCCCTTTTCGAGAGAATCAACTTTTTCCGAAAGTCCCGCGGAGGCAAGGCATTTTTCCGCAAATGCCCTGTCGGTCTTTTCCTCAGGAGACATTGAAACGTTCTCCGCCATTGTCTGCGCGAACATCACTACGTCCTGAAATGCGGGGGAAAACAAGCGGAAATATTCCTCACGGTCAAATTCACGAATGTCAGTGCCGTTCATAAGAATTCTTCCCTCGGTAACATCGTAAAGCCGCAGAAGAAGTTTTATGAATGTTGTTTTTCCCGCGCCGTTCAAGCCCACTACCGCAAGTTTTTCCCCTGCGGAAAGAGTCATGTTTACATTTTTAAGAGCATATGTCTCCTGCCCTTTATATTTAAAGGAAACATTTTCAAATACAAAAGTATATTTGTCGGTTTTTGGAACGGGCTTGCCGCCTGTTTTGCCGGTGGGGATATCCATAAAGCTGCGGAGATCGTCGGTGTGAGCGGAACGTTCACGGATACCCATAAACGCGGCAAGAATATTTCCGACTGCGCCCGAAAATGTATTTGCGCTTGCAAAATAAAGCGTGAAATCGCCTATGGACATTCCGTCCGAAATAACGCCGTTTATAAGCCATATAACTGTTATCATATCCCTTGCAAGGGTTATGCCGTGCGTGAAAATGGTGTTGTAAAGCCAGTATTGGCGGGATCTTTTCCAGTGTTCAAGTTCAATGGCGTTTACTTCATGCTGTTTGGCAGACAGGAAATTTTTCATGCCGAAAAGCCGTATATCCTTTGCGAAAGAAAAATTTGTGGTAACGTTCTCCATATATTCCAGTTTACGCCAATGAGGAGCCATAGCGTCCCACATTTCCTTTTTGTCCTTGCGGCGTATGTATTCAAAAAACGCGAACTGGATCACGCTTAATACTATTATAACAAGAATTATCCTCGGATCAAATGTACTCATGATCGCGATCGCCGTAATTACCGAGGTAAACCGCAAAAGCAGATCCTGAATATATGTCATCATTCCCTGAACGCCCTGCCATTCGTTGCTGCTTGCACGTTTTGCCTTTTGCAGACGATCCAGCATTTCGGGAGTTTCAAGGCTTTCATACTCCATATCCATAACTTTTTGCAGACGTTCAAGAACTATCATTCTTCTGGTATGATGAAATCCGAGATTTGTTTTCAGGTTTGAAAAATTATTTAACCACATCAGGAAAAATCCCGCGGCGGAAGTCCCCAGAGTCAGGTACAAAAGCGGAAAAATATTCCCCTCACCGCTTGCCTGACGTTCTATCATGTCGATAACAAGTTTTCCGATAAAGCTCCAGAGATAGGATAACGCCGCTCCTGCCGCCGCGCTCGTGACAACGAAGAACAGCGCGGACTTGCGGTATTTTGCAACTTTCCCGAGGACGAAGCGGCAGTTGCTTAAAGTGCCGTAGTCCTTGTGCAGCTCATCTGTATTTTCTTCTTTTTTCTTTTTCTGAAATAACATAAGACCTCCTAAAAAACAAAAAAGGGCGTTTCCCGAAAGAAACGCCCGCGAAAAGCTTATCCGCCCGCGATCAGTTTATACAAAAGAAAAGGCGGACAGGCAAAGTGTTCTTCCGAAAATAATTATCCGAAACGATATTGTTATGATGATGTCTTGCGAACATACTTTCCGCCTCCTTTCCATAAATATGAAATTATTATATCACGAAAAACAAAGTATGTCAACGCGTTATTGAAATTTTACATTTCCTACAAAATATAAGCTTTTTGCCGTGCAAAATTTATGATAAATGCTGTAATTTGCCTGAAAAAATGTTAATATCGGCGGGGAAATTGTCGCCTTAAATGTAATTTACTTGCAAAGATCCCATTTTATGGAGTATTGACCTTGTACCTGTAATTCGATTTAGCGGAAATGCATAAATTTTAAAGGAAATTTTTGTTGTAAATCCTTTTAAATTGGAAAATTATGTTATCGAACTTACAATTTTTTTTAATTTTGTTGTGCAAACTATACAAAAACGAGGTAAAAATTTAGCTTGACAAACAGCAAAAAAGAAATTATACTTTAAAAAGTTGCTGAACGGTTACAGCTGTAACTATTTTGTAACCATTTGCGAAAGGAGTCTTTATGGATATTAATAACAACGACCGCCGTACTTTTAAAAATTCGGCAGAAAATTGTAAAAAAGCTTTGAAAAGTTTAAGATCCAAAGGATCAAATTGCGCAGCTATGATATGTACGGTACTTATTGCGGCGGCAGCAGGTGCTGCTCTGGCTGTGGACGATGTTCCGCTTGACGCCGGACTGGTAAGCAGTGTGGGAACGGGAAATGCGTTCAAAACGTTTGCTCCCCTTAAAAAATATGATGTTAAAATAAGCGTTGACGGAAAAAATTTCGGTGTACAGTGCAGCGGCACCGTGAAAGACGCTCTTGACGCGGCAAATGTTACCGTTCATGAAGACGATCTTATGAATATAGGTCTCGGTGAAGCACTGAACGAAAATACCGAGATAGTTATAAACCGCGTTGATATCGTTGAAGAAGTGCAGGTAGAGACTATAGACTATGCCACAAAGTACCGCGAGGACGATACGCGCACCATCGGTTACACCGAAACTGTCGTAAACGGCGAGGAAGGCGAAGTTGAAACTACCGTCAGAAATATTTATGTTGACGGAGAACTTGTTTCATCGGCGGTAATAGATAAAGATATCACCGAGCCTGTAGACGAAGTAGTTGTTGTGGGAACAAAGGAATATAATCCTATAGATGATATAAGCATTTCACAGTTAGATGCGCCGCTTGATCTTGTTCTTGATGAAAACGGCGTGCCGCTTGATTATTCAAAGGTACTTACTGGCAAATCATGTGCATATTCCGCAAAGCCCGGCGCTCTTACCGCCAGCGGAAGGAAAGCGGTTGTCGGAACTGTAGCTGTTGATCCGAACATCATTCCTTACGGAACGGAGCTTTACATTGAGACTACCGACGGATCCGCAGTATACGGATATGCGATAGCGGCGGATACCGGAACGGCGCTTACGGATGGTCTTATTCTTGTTGATCTTTTCATGGGAAGTTATGAAGAAAGCTGCGAATGGGGAGCAAGAGAAGTAAACATATATATTCTTAATTAAGAAAAGAGAGAGAGAAAAAAGCGAGCGGGCGGCAGATTTGCCGCCCGCTCCTGTTTATCGAAAAAGTTTTTAACAATTTTGCGCGCAGCGCAAAATTTAAAAGCTGGTCCAGCGCAGCCGCGCTGGCGGTTTCCAAAGGCAGAGCCTTTGGTCGCCGTCCGCAGACGGCGAAATTCCCTAATGCCTTTAGGAGCTCCGCAGGGGGTGAATTGCTGTCGTAGACAGCAAGAGGGGGAAGCCCTGCGATAGAGGGCTTCCCCCTTGAACTAACAAATTTTTTCAAATTTTACCTTGTCAAACAACCCTGTGAGTTGTTTGACAACAAACTATACTATTCTTTGTAATTTTTTCTACAGACTGAAACGGGGTTTAAAAAGCCCCGTTTTCAGCTTATCGATAAAGCATAATTATAGTTTTTGACAAACAACAGAATATTTTTTAGAAAAACAAAATGTTCTGTATTGCCAAACAGCTCACCGGGCTGTTTGGCAAAGCTTAAATTGCAACAACCGTTAATGCCAAGGGGAACGCTCTCTCTTGCAGAGCGTTCCCCTCTTGCCGCTTTCAGCGGCAATTCACCCCTTTGCAGAGGCGCCTTCGTATGGGGAATTTCGCGCTCTGCGGAGCGCGACGAGGGCTCCGCCCCTCGACCCCGCAGCCTTGAAAGGCTGGCGAACTTTTTGTTCAATTTTGCGCTGCGCGCAAAATTGTTAATGCTGTTACGCCAAATTACTTCGCCTTTGAGTCATTTTCCTCAAATATCTTGTTGAGAACGTCGTCCATGGGCATCGCTCCCAAGTCGCCGTCCTTGCGGGAACGGAGAGAAAGCGTTCCGCTCTCTGCTTCCTTGTCTCCTACAATGAAGAAATACGGGATCTTTTCAAGCTGCGCCTGACGGATCTTGTAACCTACGCCCTCTTTGCGGGAATCTATGGTGCAGCGTATGCCACGCTTGTTAAGCTTTTCATAGACCGTTTGACAATATTCCGCTGCCCTGTCCGTAACGGGAAGTATACGCACTTGCTCGGGAGAGAGCCACAGCGGCAGCGCGCCTGCATATGTTTCGATAAGATAAGCAAGTGTTCTTTCATAGCAGCCGAGAGAAGTCCTGTGAATGATATACGGGTTTTTCTTCTTTCCGTCAACATCGGTGTATTCCATACCAAATCTCTGCGCAAGCAGCATATCTATCTGGATAGTAACGAGCGTGTCTTCCTTGCCGTAAACGTTCTTATACTGAATGTCAAGCTTCGGACCGTAAAATGCGGCTTCATCTATACCGATAGTATATTCCAGACCGATATGATCGAGGATCTTCTTCATAACTGCCTGAGCTTCTTCCCACTGTTCGGCAGTGCCTTCGTACTTGTTCTTGGGGTTCGCGGGATCCCACTGTGAAAAACGGAACGTACACTTGTCAAGAAGTCCCACAGTGTCAAGGCAATATTTTGCCAGTTCAAGACAGCCGCGGAACTCTTCTTCGAGCTGCTCGGGACGGAGGATAAGGTGTCCTTCGGAGATCGTGAACTGACGTACGCGGATAAGTCCGTGCATCTCGCCGCTGTCCTCGTTTCGGAAAAGCGTGGAAGTTTCACCGAGTCTCATGGGAAGATCCCTGTATGAACGCGCTCTGTTCAGGAAAACCTGATACTGGAAAGGACAGGTCATAGGACGCAGCGCGAAACATTCCTTTGTTTCATCGTTGGGATCGCCGAGAATGAACATTCCGTCAAGGTAGTGATCCCAGTGACCGGAAATTTTGTACAGTTCCCGCTTTGCCATATAAGGCGTTTTTGTGCGGACATAACCCTTGGAATCTTCAAGATCCTCGACCCAGCGCTGAAGTATCTGGATAACTTTTGCGCCCTTGGGGAGAAGTATGGGCAGACCCTGTCCGATATAGTCAACGGTAGTAAAGTATTCAAGTTCGCGTCCGAGTTTGTTGTGATCGCGCTTCTTGGCTTCTTCCACTGCGGCAAGGTGGGCTTCAAGTTCGCTCGCCTTGGGGAAAGCCGTTCCGTAAATTCTGGAAAGCTGTTTGCCCTTGGCGTCGCCGCGCCAGTAAGCGCCTGTGCAGGCTGTAAGCTTGAATGCCTTTACAGCGGAAGTGTTCATAAGGTGCGGACCCGCGCAAAGATCAGTGAAATCGCCCTGCTTGTAGAAGCTTATGTCCTCGCCCTTGCCGGCGTGTTCTCCGCAAAGCTCGACTTTGTAGGGTTCGTCCATTTTTTGGAGCATGGAGACTGCTTCGTCCGGGGAAAGGTAATACTGTTCAATGTCAATGCCTTCCTTGACGATATTTTTCATTTCCGCTTCGAGAGCGGCAAGGTCCTCTGCGGTGAAAGCTTTTTCTGTGTCGAAATCGTAATAGAAGCCGTCGTCGATGGCAGGACCTATTGCAAGTTTAACGCTTGGGTAGAGTCTTTTTACCGCTTGTGCAAGGATATGCGACGCGGTATGGCGGAAAGTTTTTTTGCCTTCCTCGGAATCGAATGTCATGACTTCAAAGGTGCAGTCCTTGTCGATAACGGTGCGAAGGTCTTTTACCGCGCCGTCGATCTTAACGCAGCAAGCGGCTTTGTAAAGACCCGCTCCTATGCCCTTTACCACCTCGGCTGCGGGCATGGGGTTTTCGATCTCACGGACAGAGCCGTCTTTAAGAGTAAGTTTCAGCATAGAAAATTTCTCCTTTACATTTTACTTTTAGTATATTTTTATTATTTGTTTACAAAACAAAAAGTCCCCTGATATTTCTATCAAGGGACGAATTAACTCGCGGTTCCACCCAAGTTATATACGGCGCGTAATGTTTGTACATGGAAATTACATTTCGTATATCTCTCATCTGCTCTGTAACGGGAGCAAAACGCCGTTTATTGGACGGACTCAAAGGCGGTGTGCATGATACTTCGGAACATTCCCCTCTCACCGTGCGGGGAACTCTCTGAGGACCGTTTTTGCGGGCTTTTTGCCCTGTACAATGCCTTCCTTATCAAAGCTTTATTTTATGATACACATTAAATATAACACTTTTTTCGCCCTTTGTCAATCGTCTTTTTTCACATACAAAAGGGTATTTTATTATTTAATAGTGTCAAATTGTATAATTTTCCTTGACAAGTGAGGAGTTTTATATTAAAATAAAAGAATGAATGCAATATATAAATATCGCGTTTGGAGTTTTTCCAAACCGTAAGGATAAATTGCCGTTCAATATTTTTTCTTACTTCTATGGCTGAAATAGAGGTTTTCATATATTCTTTATTTATTAGGTGCATATCAAGGCATACCGATAAACCGTTCCCGTCACGCGGGAACAGATATTGCAGATCCGGGCTGTTCCGCTTTTTTGGGACGGTTCCGCCTTTTGTACGCCGATGATCGTATTTTTTCCGGAATATCTCGCATTATTCCCCGTTGTCGGCTCGGGTAAATTGAAAATCGTATATTTGAGCCTCCGAAGTAAATTATTATAAAGGAGGTAAACAGATTGGTCACAACAATCATAGTCGGGATCATCGCTTTTGTCGTCGGCGCGGGCATATCCGGTTTTATCCTTTTTAAAGTCGGAATAAATTACCGCAAACAACAGGCTGAATCCGCTATCGGTTCCGCCGAAAAGGAAGCCGAAAGGATCATAGAGGACGCCAAGAAAGAAGCCGAGAACAAAAAGAAGATCGCTCTGGTGGAAGCCAAGGACGAGATCCATAAGAGCCGTTCCGAACTGGAAAAGGAAATAAAGGAACGGAGAAACGATATGTCCCGTCAGGAAAGACGTATCCAGCAGAAAGAAGAAAATCTCGACAAGAAAAGCGACAATATCGAAAAGAAAGAAGAACAGCTCCAGAAAAAACTTAAACAGGCTGACGAAAAACTTGAGGAAGCCGATAAGATCAAAAGATCCCAGATGGAGATACTGGAGAAAATTTCCCAGTTCACCATGGATCAGGCTAAGGATCACCTGCTTTCCATGCTGGAAAATGACCTTGTCCACGAAAAAGCAGTAAAGATCCAGCAGTATGAGTTACAGCTCAAGGACGAATGTGAGGAAAAGGCAAGAAACCTTATTTCCCTTGCTATATCAAAATGCTCCGCGGATCAGGTGTCGGAAACCGTCGTATCGGTAGTTCCGCTGCCCAATGACGAGATGAAAGGACGCATAATCGGACGCGAGGGCAGAAATATCCGCACTCTCGAAACACTTACAGGCGTTGACCTTATAATAGACGATACTCCCGAAGCGATAACACTTTCCTGCTTCGATCAGGCAAGGCGTGAAGTCGCAAGGATCGCTCTGGAAAAACTTATCGCAGACGGACGCATACACCCGTCGCGTATTGAAGAAATGGTGGACAAAGCCCGCCGCGAAGTCGAACATAAGATCAAACAGGAGGGCGAACGCGCCGTTCTGGAAACTAACGTTCACGGTCTGAACCACGAACTCGTCCGCCTTATAGGACGGCTCTATTACCGTACATCTTACCGCCAGAACGTGCTGAAACATTCCATAGAAGTCGCACACCTTGCGGGGATAATGGCTTCGGAACTGGGCGTTGACGCTAACCTTGCCCGCAGAGCAGGTCTGCTCCACGATATCGGAAAAGCTCTCAGCTATGAGATAGAAGGTTCACACGTTCAGATAGGCGTTGACGTTTGTAAAAAATATAAGGAAAATCCCGATGTTATCCATGCAATAGAAGCCCACCACGGCGATATTGAACCGAAAACCGTTGTGGCAACGCTCGTTCAGGCGGCGGACGCTATCTCCGCGGCAAGACCCGGCGCAAGAAGCGAAAATTACGAAAATTACATCAAACGTCTCCAGAAATTGGAGGAAATATGCACCTCTTACGAAGGCGTGGAAAGATCCTACGCTATACAGGCGGGACGCGAAGTCCGCATAATGGTAGTTCCGGAAAAGATCAACGACGAGAGAATGACTATCGTTGCGCGTGAAATAGCGCAGAGGATAGAAAACGAAATGGATTATCCCGGACAGATCAAGGTAAATCTTATAAGAGAGAGCCGCGCGGTGGAATACGCCAAGTAATTCTCTTGCGGAAAAAAATTTTCCCCGTGTTTCGGCGCGGGGAATTTTGTTTTGGAGGTATATTATGCCAAAGACCATATTCGGAACAACGGAAAAGTCAAATTTCATACTCAATATGAATAAAACGACCGTTGAAAAATGGATAAACGGTTTGCTGTACGGCTGCATAGTTATCCTGTTCATAGGCGGAGCGGTGATAACGGCGGTGGAAAAAGCCAACGCTTTCATGGGATCGTTTTTGTACGCGGCGGGATTTTCCTGCATACTTTTCTACATAGTTCTGCTGTTGAGGAAAGATATAAAACTGAAAAATTCCCCCGCGGCGTTTTTGGCAATTGCAATGGCACTGCTTGCGTTCGCGTCGTATTACAGAGTCGTGCTGACGGAAAGTTCCCAAGAATACATCAACACCGCGCTCCTCGGCGAAACGGGAAGATACGAAGGTTTGCTTTCGATAATAGCATATTTCGGGATATTTCTGCTTGCGACCTGCGCGCCGAGCCGTGAAACGGTAAAAAAAATATTCTTCATACTTGTATGCTCGGGGATAATGCAGGCGATCATAGCTGTAATGCAGCATATCCCGTGGGATTTCCCGTCGGATTTCAGGAAACTTCCCGCAATACTGCTGTTAAAGAACGTAAATCTTTCCAGCGGCTTGTCTGACAGCCCGATCTTTTACGGAACTTTCCTTACCATCGTCAGCGGCATCGCAATAGCGGGCGCAGTCTGGGAAGAAGACCCCAAGATCGCGCGGATATACGGAGCAGCGGCAATGCTCTTCTTTTTAACAGGACTGTTCACATCGTCAGTGATACCGCTTATCGGGATAGGCGCGGACGTTGCAGTGGTACTCGTAATAGAAATTTTCAACAAAAACGGGAAAAAATACCGCTCGGGCTTGCTCAATTCCTCCAAGAAGCGTATATGCGCAGTAATATTGGGCTTAGCGGCGATATTCGGGATAGTTTTTGCTGCACAGGGTATATACCTGCGGGATAAAGCCATCGCCTACTCGGACGCGTTCAACAGGTTATACATAGTAGGTTCGCCGTCGCCGGTGAACGAGAAATCGCTCTGGGAGATCGGCAGAGAGCGGAGCGTTACCATGATAAAAGACTCGCCTATCCTCGGGATCGGGGAAGATCTCATGGCGAAGAAGCAGTTGGAGAGCGAAGAGCTCATGATCGACAGCATTGACCGCAGTTACAACGAATACCTATACACAGCGGCGACGCGAGGCGTGCCGGCGTCAGCGGTATACATACTGCTGATAGGCATAGTCATATACAGGCTGATACGGAGCATAAAGCGGTTTTACGCGAATGGTGAGGAATGGTACATACCCGCGTTACTGGCGGCAGTTTCGGCATACAGTGTGCAAGCGTGGTTCGGGGCAAGTGCGGTGACTGTTGCGCCGTACTTTTGGCTTCTTCTTGGGTTATCACTCTCGGAAACGGTGCGGCGGGCGTAGTTTGTAACTTTTATCTTTTATTTTGCTTGTAACCCTTTTTGCCCTATCATGCGAGGGGAAGACAACCATAAGGGAAGGGGAAACCCGAACGCGCCCTTAGGCGCTCGCACTGGGTTAAAAATCAAAACGCTACGCGTTTTGATTTCCCTTCCCCGCGGTTTGCCCCCGTAAATGACGCTTGCGTCATTTTGCCCCGACACTCCCCAACCCTAACCCTCTCCGCGCTCGCTATGCTCGGAGTTGAAAATATAGCAGAAATAACATAGTTGATCTTGAACGGGGATCGCAATGGCTACGGGTTCTTTAGTTTAGCTTATCTTAGTACGAGCGTTCTACTGTCAGATGAAAATTAAAGAAGAAAAAGAGTCCTAAACAATAAGTTTAGAACTCTTTTCCCGAACAAATTTTTATCTTGCCGTGTGTAATGTAATTCAAGTTTTTCAAAACTACAATTGAACACAACATTATTATATCATGCCGTAAAAGTTATGTCAATAGTTTTGAAAAAAATTTTGCCGAAAAAAGCGTTGACATTTTTCGACAAACATGGTATAATAATTTTGGAACACACCAAACGGTGGACGGCTTGAGCTCCCCTTTCACTATAACATAAGAAAGGGGGATGATGACTAATGACAATCACTGAAATTTTGTTATTATTAGACCTCTTGGTAAATGTCATTTCGCTTACCTATTCTATCACACATAGAAAAAAGTAATGTCGATTGCAACATAACCGCCCCGCTCTTCCAAAAGTAGGCGGTTATTTATTTAATCAATCACAAAAGGAGAGCAGCCGTTCATCGGTGTGTTCCTTTTTTTATATTATACCACACTGCAAGGATCATGTCAATAGTTTTTTCGGCAAAATTTTTTTCAAAACTATTGACATACCTTTTATGGCATGATATAATGATATTGTTGTGTTTAGCGGGTGTTTTTTGTTTTTATTGCAGTTTTGAAAAACTTGAATTACATCGCACACGGCAAGATAAAAATTTGTTCGGGAAAAGAGTCCTAAACGATCGTTTAGAACTCTTTTTCTTCTTTAATTTTCATCTAATAGTAGAACGCTCGTACTAAGATAAGCAAACTAAAGAACCCCCGCGCTCACGTTTATTCTTCTTTATCATTTTTTCGCGGCAAATATTTGTCCTCGCCGCTTTCGATGTAAAGCATAAGATCGTTTATTTCTTTTTCTGTCCAGCCTGCTGTCCTTAAACCGATAATAAGACGAGTTATTTCTTGCATAGTCATAAAAATCACCCTTTCTTTGGCGTTGAGGTTTATCTCTTGATATTATTATATCATATAATATATAAAATTTCAAGATTTTCACAAAATAAAAGTTAAGAACAGCGTTCTTAGAGCCCCCCCGTACGTCAAGCCTTTTGCCAAGCTTTTTCCGAAAAGCGCTAAAGTTTACAAAACAATTACAAAAATGTCCAAACGGTAACAGCCGGCGCACGCCATTTTCCATTTTTATCCTGCGATTTGTTGAAAACTGTGCATACTTCAATAAAATTTTATCTAAAGTTTGTACTAAGTGTACATTGACACATCGCCGCTAAACATGATATGATTATAGCGTGATAAGCGAAAGCTCAATTATGACCCTTCCGCTTCATTCACAAATTTATAAAAAAGAAAAATCAAAACAAAACAAGGAGGAATTTTTCATGAACATGAAAAAGACAATTGCTGCTGTAGCAGCAGGCGCTATGGCCGTATCTGCAATGGCCACATCCGTATCCGCTATCACTATCGAAGACCTCATGGAGGGTCAGACATTTACTTACAACCTCGTTGGATCTCAGTGGGCTCCCGCAACACTCGGTACAGTTACAGTGACTGCTACAATTTCTGATTTGGATTTGGACACTAACGATGCTAAGTATTTGTATGCTTATATCAAAGTTCCTACTGAATATACGTTGGTGTCAGTAACTACGAACGGTTATTACGAAAATGATTATTCTAAGCAGATTCCTTCGTACACAAGATTTAAAGGAATAAATGCTGATCAGTACTATCCTTCACTTGACAACAACTATATAAAGATACCTATAACTGAATCAACTGTTGCGGGTGGGGCTTGGCTACTGAATAAGAAAGATACAACATTGAATTTCCAAATCGTACTTAATCACAACAAATTAAGTATCAGTGATGTAAATGCTGATATATTCCAGAATAATGCGATAACAATAGATTATATGCTTGCAGATGGACAGATGGATCCTGATGCTGCGTCAGGAGCGGCTCAGGTAGTTCCTGTAAGTAATACGGCAGATATACAGAAATCTAAGGGAATTGGTGATAAAGGTACGGTATCCGGCTATAGGATAAATACCAAAAAAGGAATATTCGAGGAAGAGGAAAATGTAAGTGGTACTTGGACAGAAGTAGATGGAACTACTACGGTGAAAGCTGTAGTAGTGCAAAACAATCCTGAACTGGCTACAATGGCTGCTTTAAACTTCAGTGCAAAAACAGACGCAGAATACAAAATTCCTTTTGAAACAAGCCTTGATGCTAATAAGGATATCGTTAAGTATCTCCTTAACAATATGGGTTATAAAAACTTTACTCCTGTAGTAAACGACCTGATTGATAACTACGGTACAGTAACATTTACTTTCAACACCGCTACTTCCGGTATCAAGTGGTCAATTCTTGATGGTTCAGGTACTAAATTCTATGATCCTAATGGTGATGGAATAATTCAGGACGAAGATTGGTACAGTGATTTCTACAAATCTTATGAGGAAGCATATAGAGTTAATGTGAAGAGCGACGGAACTCTGAGAGGAACCATAACTCCTGTATACAGCACGAAGAAGGACAATAATGGAAGCTATCAGTCCTTCGCTCAGAACCTCTACACAGGTACAGGTAACGGAGATATGGAGTTCCTCCCCGGCTGGCTTGGTTTCACATCTGAAAACACAGGCTACTACGGAGGTCTCTGGAACCAGAACAACCTCTTCAACGGTGCTCTCGTTATCAACGAAAACATCACAATGAATCTCTCTCAGGTTGAAGCATTTGACTACGGCGAGAAGTCCATCACATTTGACTGGGATGCTATCTCTTCAGATGCTACTTACTACAACCAGTTCGCAACATATCTCCAGTCCATGAAACTGGCTACAACATCTCGTTGGTACTGGGATAACCTCGTTGTAACAGGCGCAGACCTCTACGCAGCAGAAGCTGAGGACAACGGCAGATACAACGCTACAGCAGGCGCAGGCGAAACAGCAGCAGAGTCTGAGATCACTATCCCCGAAGCTGATGAGACTGATCCCGCAGAGCTCACAGTTCCCACAGAAGCTGAGACACAGGCTGACACAACAGCTGACACAACAGCAGAAGCTTCTGAAACAGAAGCAGCTGAGCAGCCCGCTGAGAACCCTAAGACAGGTAACGCACCTGTTGCACTCGCAGTAATTCCTGTAGCTCTCGCAGCAGCAGCAGTAGTTGCTAAGAAGAGAAGCTAATAGCGCCTTCATGAAAAGATAACAACGGAAAGAAAAACGTAATTGAAGGTATTCTAACATCAAATAAAAACGTCGTCCGTATGCAGAGCGGGCGGCGTTTTTTCTTAGTGTTGAGAGTGGAGAGTTGAGAGTTTAGATATCGGTGGGGTTCTTTAGTTCTATATCTCAACTCTTAACTCTCAACTTTTAACACTGTTTATAGTTCTATTCTTCTTTAATTTTCATCTAATATTAGAACGCTCGTACTAAGATAAGCCAAACCAAGGAACCCGTAGCCAATGCTTTCCCCGTTCAAGAACGCTATGTTATTTCTGCTATAATTTCAACTCCGAACATAGCGAGCGCGGAGAGGGATAGGGTTGGGGAAAGGGGGGCACGGGGGGCAGAACCGCAGGGGAAGGGAGAAACCGGCGAGCGCCTAAGGGCGCGTTCGGGTTCTCCCTTCCCTAAAGGGTCTACCCCCCGAAAGATAATTATTGACATAGGTTCGCGAGGAGATATTTATAAGTAAAGGAGGGTTTTTATGTCACCAAAGACACAGCAGATGATTAATTTATACGAAATGCTCCCTGAGGAAGAACAGGACTTGGCATATGAAACATTGAAGCGGTTCGTGCTTGCATGGGATCCGGATTTTACAAAAGTTACCCCCGCAGAGCGTGAACGCATAGACAGAGCCGAGCAAAGCGGTTTCATTCCGGAAGAAGATATTGACTGGGACGATCTGAGCAAATATGCGGAGTAGTTCTCTTTTCTTATTTTTTGTTTATCTTATAACCTTTTTTGCCAATTCATGCGAGGGGCAGACAACCATAAGGGAAGGGGAAACCCGAGCGTCCAACAAGGACGCTCGCACGGTTTTCCCCTTCCCTTAGGTTTTCTCCCCTCGCGCTCCCCATTTTCCTTCAACCCTTCCCCTTCCGCGCTCGCTATCCTAAAGTTGATTTTATGGAAAAGACTCTTTAGAACTCTATAACTTAGATCATTGAGTCAACGATGCCCCTTAGAACTCTTATCTTAGTACGAGCGTTCTACTATCAGATGAAAATTAAAGAAGAAAAAGAGTCCTAAACAATCGTTTAGAACTCTTTTCCTACTTTTAGTTAATGTTATCTCGCTTACATATTCTATTGCAAATAGAAAAAAGTAAGTCAATGCAATATAACCGCCCCGCCCTTCCAAAGTTGCGGCGGTTTTTTTAAAACTAAACCAATAAGGGGAGCAGCCGTTCATCGGTGTGTTCCTTTTTTATATTATAACACAAGTGCTCTGTAAAAGTCAATAGTTTTTTTAAATTTTTTGTTTTTTCAACTGTTTAGAACTCTTTTTTGCGTCCCTTATAGTCTATGTTTAGAACGCAGCTGTAAAGATAAGAGTTCTAAGGGCTTGCGTTGATTTTTCCATCTATGTTCAAGAGTTCTAAAGAACCTTTTCTATAATTTCAACTCCGAACATAGCGAGCGCGGAGAGGGATAGGGTTGGGGAACGTCGGGGCAAAATGACGCAAGCGTCATTTACGGGGGCAAACCGCGGGGAAGGGAGATCAAAACGCGAAGCGTTTTGATTTTTAACCGTGCGAGCGCCTAAGGGCGCGTTCGGGTTCTCCCTTCCCTAAAGGGTCTACCCCCC
This sequence comes from uncultured Clostridia bacterium, assembly GCA_947625915.1. Lineage (GTDB taxonomy): Bacteria > Bacillota > Clostridia > Oscillospirales > Ruminococcaceae > RGIG8773. The sequence continues at coordinate 29,100 of CANQPX010000008.1, read as the reverse complement.
GAAAGATAAAAACTAAGAAATTTAAGTAAAATAAAAGATAAGAAAAGCAAAATAAAGAACCCTCGCATAAGTCACGAAAAGACTTTTGCAAGCTTTTCATAGAAAAGCCGCCGCGTGGCGCGTCACATGACACCCAATGTTTACCGCAACAGGAAGCCCCGCAATATGCGTCGGCGCCTCCTCAATTGCTGCGGAAAGCGCAGTCACGGAACCTCCGAACCCTTGCGGACCGATCCCCAAACGATTGATCTTTTCAAGGATCCGACCTTCCATGAGCCGATAGAACTCCTTCGGGTTCTTCTGCGAAATGTCGCGGCATAACGCCCGCTTGGCAAGATATGCACAGTGTTCAAAATCCCCGCCGATGCCGATGCCCACGACCATGGGCGGACAAGGATTGCTTCCCGCCTTTGCAGCCACGTCCACAACAAAATTTTCGATGTCCTCCGCGCTCGCCGAAGGCGTGAACATTTTGAGCGCGGACATATTCTCGCTGCCGAACCCCTTGGGGCAGACCGAAACAGAGACGTTCTCGCCGTCGACTATCCGCGTGTGGATAACGGCGGGGGTGTTGTCGCCGGTGTTAACGCGGTCAAGCGGGTCTGCGACGATGGAGCAGCGGAGATACCCCTCGGTATAGCCGCGCGCCACGCCTTTGTTTATCGCGGCATAAAGCGATCCGCCCACAAAATGCACGTCCTGCCCGATGTCAAGGAAGATCACCGCCATGCCCGTGTCCTGACATATCGCCAACTCCTCCCGCTCGGCAGCCTCGATGTTCCGCACAAGATCCGAGAGGACCTCCCTTCCCACCGGGGAAACCTCCTTTTCCGCCGCACAGCCAATGCAGTCCGCAAGCGACTTCGGGAGAAAACGATTTGCCTGTATGCATAGGTCGCGCACGGTATTTTCAATTTCCGCAACATTTATTTCACGCATCTGCAATTTCTCCTTTACATTTACTTCAAAATTTCCAGTGCCTTTTCAAGCGTTTTAGCATCTTCAACATTTGCGGCGTTAACGCCTTTGAGAGTTTTCTTCACAAGCCCCGTGAGTACCTTGTTGGGACCGAGTTCGATGAAATTTTCGTAACCTTCCGCTTGAAGTGCGGCGAGTTCCGATGTAAATTTTACGGGAGAAATGATGTGTTTTGCCAGTTTTTCGGGCATTTTGTCGAAACTTGTCATTTTATCGCCGATAATGTTGGAATAAAACGAAACGGCGGGGTTTTTGAAGGAAATGTTCATGTTATTGAGTGCGGCTTCAAACTCTTCCGCCGCCGAGCGCATGAGTTCCGAGTGGAAAGCCGCGCTGACGCCTAATCTGACGGCTTTTGCGCCCATTTCGGAAAATTTTGCCGCAGCCTGTTCCGCCGCGGAAATTTCGCCTGCGATGACCGTTTGCGCGGCGGAGTTGTAGTTCACGGGAACAACGTAGCCGTCGATTTCCGCGCAGATCTTTTCGACTTCCTCAGCGGGCTTTCCGATTATGGCGAACATGGCGCCGGGGTTATTTTCGGCAGCTTTCTGCATGGCTTCCGCGCGGGCTTTTATGACTCTGAAACCGTCCTCGAAAGAGAGGATCCCCGAAGCGACCATTGCAGCGTATTCCCCGAGGGAATGTCCTGCCACCGCGGAAAATTCAATGCCGTTGATCTTCATTGCCTCAAATGCCGTAAGGGAAGTCGCCATTATCGCGGGCTGCGAAAAAACAGTCTTTGCAAGTTCTTCCTCGGAAGAGTTGTTGATCTTGTCCGCAATATCGAAGCCGACGATATCGCTTGCCCGCTCGTAAACGTCGATCTGCGGGTACTTTTCGCAAAGTTCCTTTCCCATGCCTATGTACTGGGAACCCTGTCCCGAAAATAAAAATACAGTTTTTGACATATTTTCTTTTCCTTTCAAAATATTTTACTTCAAAAAAATTTTATTGCCCGAAAAACGTTGACAACAGCCGAGAAAAATATTACAATAGTAATATATGCTTGTTGTTTATCGCATACGTTAAAGCATGACAACACTTATATTAATAATATAACATATATATTCCGGAATTACAAGATAATTTTTTTATGAATAAGGATACAGGAGGTCAAGGATTTGTTTGGCATCGATATTTTGGGAACAGGCGCATATACGCCGCAGCTGAAAGTTACTAACGGCGACCTTGCCAAGGTGGTAGAAACAAATGATGAGTGGATATCTTCCCGCACGGGCATAAGATCGAGATATTTCACTAACGGCGAAACGACTTTCCGAATGGGCGCGGAAGCTTCAAAAGAAGCTTTGAAAAACGCCGGCATAGACGGCTCGGAACTGGGGCTTATAATTACCGCGACCATTTCGAGCGATTTTTCCACACCGTCCACAGCCTGCGTTATCCAGCGGGAACTCGGCGCGGAAAACGCCGCCGCTTATGACCTGAACGCCGCCTGTGCGGGCTTCGTTTACGGCATTGACGCGGCAAAACGCTACTTGCAGACAGATCCCGATCTGAAATATGTGCTTGTTGTTGCCTGTGAGAGACTCAGCAAGATAACCGATTTTTCCGACCGCTCCTCCTGCATACTTTTCGGCGACGGCGCAGCCGCTGCCGTTATCACCCGCTCGGAAAAACTTTTCTCAAGCTATATCGGCGCGGACGGACGGGGCACAAAGTTCCTGTATTCAAAGGCGCATAAAGTTCTCCACCCGTTCAGAACTAACGACGCTGACGAAATAGAGTCGGGAGATTTTGAAAAAGGCGGGAACTTCCTTGTTCAGGACGGAAAAGAAGTCTATAAGTTCGCTACAAAAGCGCTGCCCACAGCCGCGCAGAAAGCCGCCGAAAAGATAAATTTCGACCTGAACGGCATAGACTGGTTCGTTCCGCATCAGGCAAATATCAGGATAATCGAAACTGCCGCAAAAAATCTCGGCGTTCCAATGGATAAATTCATCGTGAATATTGCGGAACACGGCAACACTTCCAGCGCGTCGATACCGACCGCGCTGCATGAAGCTGTAAACGAGGGGAAGATAAAAAGAGGACAAAAACTCTGCCTTGTAGGATTCGGCGCGGGACTTACCATGGGCGCGGTGATCCTTGAATATTAAACGAAAGGAAAATTTTCTATGGCAAAAACGGCTGTTATAACAGGTTCTTCAAGAGGTATAGGCGCGGCGATCGCTCTCCGTCTCGCAAAGGACGGCTGCAATATCGCCCTTAACGATCTTAACGAGAGTATGTTTGAGAATAACACTATTGCGGACGATATCCGCGCGTTGGGCGTTGAAGCGGAGATCTTCTGCGCGGACGTTTCAAAATACGATCAGTGCGAAACTATGGTAAAAGCGGTAAAAGAACGCTTCGGAACTATCGATATCCTCATTAACAACGCGGGTATAACTCGTGACGGTCTTATGGCAAGAATGCCCGAGGAACAGTACGATATGGTAATTGCCGTTAACCAGAAAAGCGTTTTCAATATGATGAAGCTTGCGGGAAACGTCATGATACGCCAGAAACACGGAAAGATAGTTAATCTTGCTTCTGTGGCGGGTCTGTACGGGAACCCCGGACAGATAAACTATTCCGCGTCAAAAGCTGCGGTGATCGGTATGACAAAGACTGCTGCAAAAGAACTTGGCTCCCGTAACATCAACGTCAACGCCGTTGCCCCGGGATTTATCCAAACGCCTATGACCGACAAGCTCACCGATGAGCAGAAAGCTAAAATGCTCGAAGCTATCGCCATGAAACGTTACGGCACGGTGGACGAGATAGCGGGAGTTGTTTCCTTCCTCTGCTCGGAGGACGCTTCCTACGTTACGGGACAGACCATAGAGATCTCAGGCGGTCTGTCGATGTAAAATACATTAATAAGTTTTATCGAAAGGACAAGTTTTATATGAAAAGAGTTGTAATTACCGGAATGGGCGTTGTTTCCCCGGTGGGAAATACCGTTGACGAGTTCTGGAACAGCCTGAAAGCGGGAAAACACGGATTTTGCTATGTAAATGATATAACAGGTAATGATTTTGATGTAAAGATCGCCGCAAGAGTAAACGACTTTTCTCCCGAAAAATATATCGACAAAAAAGAAGCAAGAAGAATGGACAGATTTACACAGTTTTCCGTAACGGCAGCCTTGGACGCTGTCGCTGACTGCGGAACAGACTTCAAAGATCTTGACCCGTTCCGCGCGGGAGTTATTTTCGGCGTCGGCATAGGTGGACTTAACCTCACTTTGCAGGAGCATGAAAAGTTCCTTGAAAAAGGCGCGGACCGCATTTCGGTATTTTACGTTCCCATGATGATAGGCAATATGGCTGCGGGAACTATCGCCATGCGCACAGGTTTCAAAGGCGACAATTTCTGTACAACAACGGCTTGCTCCTCGGCGGCTCACGCCATCGGAGAAGCTTTCCGCAAGATAAAAGACGGCTACCTTGATGTCTGCATTGCGGGCGGCGCGGAATCCTGCGTTGGAAAATTCGCACTTGCGGGATTTAACAATATGAAAGCACTTACCCGTTCGGACGATCTTGAAAGATGTTCGATACCATTTGACGCGGAAAGGAACGGTTTCGTTCTGGGCGAAGGCTGCGGCGCGCTGATCCTTGAAGAACTTGAACACGCAAAAGCACGGGGCGCAAAAATTTACGCAGAAATTGCAGGTTACGGCGCAACAGGCGACGCTTACCATATGACGAGCCCCTCTCCCGAAGGCGACGCGGCTGCCCGCGGAATGATAAACGCTTACACCGAAGCGGGTCTTAAAGCGGAAGATATAGACTACATCAACGCCCACGGAACGTCCACGGGACTTAACGACAAGTACGAGACAAAAGCCATAAAGAAAGCTTTGGGCGAAGAAAAAGCACATAAAGTTGCCATAAATTCAACAAAGTCTATGACCGGACATCTTCTCGGCGCAGCGGGAGCAGTTGAAGCTATAGTTACCGCACTTTCCGTCAAGAACGATTATGTTCATGTCACAAGAGGATATAAAGTTCCCGACCCGGAGTGCGACCTTGACTACTGCACCGAAGGCGGACGGGAAATGACCGTCAACGCAGCGCTTTCCAACAGCCTTGGTTTCGGCGGACACAATGCTACGCTTTGCATTGTAAAATACAAAGACTGATCTTCGGAGGGAATTATTATGAGCAGTAAAATTTTCGGCATAGATTTTGACGCCATTTCTAAGCTTGCGGATATGGTAAAGGAAAAAGATCTTGAAGAAATATCCCTTGCCTGCGGCGAGGATATGATAACGATCAAGGGAAAGACTTGCCCTCCTCCCCCACCGCCTATGGGAATGCCGCCGATGCAGGCGGCTGAGATCCCCGCAGCTGCGGAAGTTTCCGCAAAACCTGCGGCGAAAGCTGTTCCGTCGGGGAATGTTGTAAAAGCACCCATTGTGGGAACGTTCTATGCGGCGTCAGCACCCGATAAGCCGCCGTTTGTGACAGTTGGGCAGCAGGTCAGAAAAGGCGATGTTTTAATGATAATCGAGTCCATGAAGCTTATGAACGAGATCCAGAGCGATTATGACGGGACAGTCGCGGAAATTTTCGTGCAGAACGGCGACAGTGTTGAATATGACCAGCCGATAATGATAATCAGGTAAAGGAGTGGAGCGTTCATGGCTGTTATGAACAAAGAGCAGATAATGGAAGTGATCCCTCACCGCGATCCGTTCCTGCTGATAGATTCCATTGAGGAAATGGAAGTCGGCAAGCGAGTTGTTGCCACGAAGTATATGTCTCCGGACGAATTCTGGTTCAAGGGGCATTTCCCCGACTATCCTGTAGTTCCGGGCGTGCTTATGCTGGAAATGTGCGCTCAGGCGGGAGCGGTGGCGATGCTTGCGCTCCCCGAGAACAAAGGGAAAATAGGATTTTTCGGCGGAGTAAAAGAAGCGAAGTTCCGCCGTCAGGTAGTTCCGGGGGATACTTTACGCATAGAAGTTGAGATAATAAAAGTAAAAGGTCCTGTTGGTATCGGAAAGGCTGTTGCCACTGTAAACGGGGAAAAAGCTGTTTCAGCGGAGATATCCTTTGCCATAAAATAAAGAGTTGGGGCGCTTTTCTATGAAAAGCTTGGCAAAAGGTTGCTTTTCTTATCTTTTTATTTTGTTTATAACCTTTTTTTGAGTTTTCGGGGCAAATGTAAAATGGGCGAAGTTTGCTTTTCTTAAAAAGCAATAGTAAAAATTTCTTAGTTTTATGTTTCGGGGGGCAGAACCTTCCGGGAAGGGCGAACCCGAGAAATTAACAGGGACGCTCGCACGGGTTCTCCCTTCCCCTGCGGTTCTGCCCCCCGAGCCCCCCACTCCCCAACCCTATCCCTCTCCACGCTTGCTCCCAAAAAGGTTGATATTATAGAAAAAATTTTTTAGATTTCTATAACGAAATTTGTGAAGTCAACAGGAACCGTTAGTTTTGTTTATCTTGGTAAGAGAGTTCTACTGTTAGTTTAATATTCAACAATTATAGAGTTCTAAACAATAAAATTTCTTTTTGCGGAGTCCTCTCCCGATTAGAACGCTTATTCTTCTTTAATTTTCATCTAATAGTAGTGCGCTCGTACTAAGATAAGCTAAACTAAAGAACCCGTAGCCAACGCTTTCCATGTTCAAGAACGCTAAGTTTTTTCTTCTATAATATCAACTTTAGCATAGCGAGCGTGGAGAGGGATAGGGTTAGGAAAAGAGGGGCTCGGGGGGAGAAACGCAGGGAAAGGGAGAACCCGGCGAGCGCCTTTGGGCGCGTTCGGGTTCGCCCTTTCCTGAAGTGTCATCCCCCCGAAAGATCAGGCAAAAAGGGTTATAAGATAAACGAAAATATAAGAAAAGCAAAATAAAAAACCCCGTCAGTATCTTAACTCTCAACTCTCAACACTCCACACTGTCGGCAGGCTCAGCCTGCCCCACCCTGCCCTTGCCTGCAATTCTATAATTAAGGTGAATTATTATGTTTAAAAAAGTTCTTATTGCAAATCGCGGCGAGATCGCCGTAAGAGTTATCAGAGCGTGCCGCGAACTTGGTCTGAAAACAGTAGCGGTGTTTTCTACCGCCGACAGAACGGCTCTCCATGCACAGATAGCCGACGAATCCGTATGCATAGGCGGTCCTGCAACAAAGGACAGCTACCTTAACGAACAAGCTATCATCGCAGCTTGCGAAATAACAGGCGCAGATGCCGTTCACCCGGGCTTTGGTTTTTTGTCGGAAAATGCGTCCTTTGCCCGCAATTGCAGAAAGTGCGGGATCACGTTCATAGGTCCGTCTCCCGAATCCATCGAAATGTTGGGCGATAAAGCTGCTGCAAAAGCTGCTATGAAAAAAGCGGGCGTTCCCGTTATCCCGGGAAGTGACGGCGAGATAAAGTCAATGGACGAAGCCCACGCTATCGCTGCGGAAATAGGCTATCCCGTTATGGTGAAAGCTTCCGCAGGCGGCGGAGGACGAGGCATACGCCTTGTTGATTCTCCCGACGACCTCGAAGCGCAGATCACTGCCGCAAAACAGGAAGCATTGAATTTTTTCGGCGACGACAGCATATACATTGAGAAGTTTATTATCGACCCTAAACATATAGAGTTCCAGATACTTGCGGACACTCACGGAAATGTAATACATCTCGGCGAGCGCGACTGCTCCATGCAGCGGCGCAACCAGAAAGTTCTTGAAGAAAGTCCGTCCACCATAATGACTCCCATGCTCCGTGATAAAATGGGCAAAGCGGCTGTTGCGGCGGCAAAAGTCTGCGGCTACTACAATGCGGGAACGATCGAGTTCCTTGTTGACGACAAGCAGAATTTTTACTTTATGGAAATGAACACCCGTATTCAGGTGGAACACCCCATTACCGAATTTGTAACGGGAGTTGACCTTGTGAAAGCGCAGATAAAGATCGCGGCAGGAAAGCAGCTCCCCTATTCGCAGGAAGATATAAAGCTCCGCGGACATTCAATAGAATGTCGCATAAATGCGGAAAATCCCGATCTTAATTTCCGTCCCAGTCCGGGCAGGATAAATGCTCTGCACATTCCGGGCGGACCGGGGATACGCATTGACAGTTCCGCATATCAGGGTTACACCATTACGCCTTATTATGACAGCATGATAGCAAAGCTGATAGTTTACGCTCCGACCCGTGAAGAAGCTATTGCAAAGATGAAGTGGGCGCTTGCGGAATTTATTGTTGAAGGTGTAGACACCAACATAGATTTTCAATTATCGCTTATACGCGATCCGGTTTTTGAATCGGGGAAATATGACATAGGGTATCTTAACAGGAAGGTTCAGAAGTGAGCAAGCGGAGCTTGCTTGATAGTTTTGAGAGTGGAGAGTGGAGAGTGGAGAGTGGAGTTGCCGGCGGGGGGTTTTTAAGCGTTCTGTTCTTAGATTTTGTTTTGTTTAAATTTCTTAGTTTTATTTTATGGGCAAATGTAACAATGACGGAGTTTTCTTTTCTATTAAAAGCATAGTAAAAATTTCATTTTGCCAACCTTGCGAGGGGCAGACAACCATAAGGGAAGGGGAAACCCGACCGCCCCTATGGGCGCTCGCACGGTTTTCCCCTTCCCTTAGTTTTTCTCCAGCTGACGCTTGCGTCAGTTTTCGTGCATCCCCACTTTCCTTCAACCTTTCCCCTTCCACGCTCGCTACCGAAAAGGTTGATATTATAGAAGAATTATCTTTGTACTCTATGACACGGTTTGTGATATCAACAGGAACCCTTAGTTTTGTTTATCTTAGTAAGAGAGTTCTACTGTTAGTTTGATATTCAACAATTATAGAGTTCTAAACGGGAAAGGACTCCGCAAAAAGAAAAACTATTGTTTAGAACGCTTATTCTTCTTTAATTTTCATCTAACAGTAGAACGCTCGTACTAAGATAAGCAAAACCAAAGAACCCGTAGCCAACGCTTTCTATGTTCAAGAACGCTAAGTTTTTTCTTCTATTTTTTTCAACTCCGAACATAGCGAGCGTGGAGAGGGATAGGGTTAGGGAGTAGGGGGCTCGGGGGACAGAACCGCAGGGGAAGGGAGAACCCGTGCGAGCGTCCCTGTTAATTTCTCGGGTTCGCCCTTCCCGGAAGGTTCTGTCCCCCGAAACATAAAACTAAGAGATTTAAACAAAATAAAGGATAAGAACAGCGTTCTTAAAAGCCCCCGCGCTCGGGTTTCCCCGTCCCTTATGGTTGTCTGCCCCTCGCACGAATAGGCAAAAAGGGTTACAAGATAAACAAAAAGATAAAAACAGCAAACTAAAGAACCCCCGCCGCCGTCCCCCACCCACCCCACGCCTTCCCTTATGGTTGTCTGCCCCTCGCAAGAAATGGCAAAAAAGGTTATAAACAAAATAAAAAATCAAGAAAAGCAAACTAAAGAACCCCGCCGACCGCCCCACCCACCCATGCTCGGGTTTCCCATTCCCGGAAGGTTCTGTCCCCCGAAAACTCCAAAAGAGGTTTATAAACAAAATAAAAGATAAGAAAAGCAAACTAAAGAACCCCGTCAGTATCTTAACTCTCAACTCTCAACCCTTAAAACTATAAGAAAGTGAGGGATCACCGTGGCAGAACGCTGCCCTTTGTGTCAGGGAAAATTAAAAAACGGCGAGTGCGCTTCCTGCGGATATAGGATCCCCGACGAAAACGAAATAAGCGCACTCTATAATTACGACCCCGACGATTACCCACAGCCCGAACAGGAAACAGACCATATCCGCGAAATTATCCCCGATGTAAAAATGGAGGAAATTTACCCCGACCGCCCCGAACCTGTAAACTTTAAAGTCCGAAACAGCCGGGGAAAAACTATTCATCAGAGTTATAACGATCAGAGCGGCGGGAATTATCAGTCAGGGCAGTACGGTCAGAATAACAATAACCCCCCGCCTTATTATCAACAGGGTAATAACCAATACGGTCAGTATAACCAAGGCGGATATTTCGGAAATAATCAGCAGAACGGCAGTCCTGCCGATTTTAAAAGCTTGATAAACGATTTCTTCGTAAAATATTGGTGGTTCGTGCTGCTTTGCTTGTTTGCGCCGGTCTTTGGGATCGTTGCTTTCGTGTTTTTGAAAAAATACGGCAAAATAGACCAAAAATATAATGCGATATTTATTATATTGATAGTATTAAGTTTATTGAGATTTTTGATCTTATGATAAAAAAGGAGTGAGCAAAATGGGTCTCGAAGATCTGTTCAACGTGGTGAAAACACGTTTCAACGGCACAGCCGATGACAATAAGGAAGATAAGGACAACGGCGATCCGCCGGTGAAAGTTCCCGACAATATGCTTTTTAAATGTCCAAGGTGCCTGAATGTCATTATGACGGACGAGCTGGAAAAAAATCTGAAAGTCTGCCCGAAATGCAATTACCATTCCAGACTTACGGCACAGGAAAGGATCCGGCTTATTGCAGATAAGAACAGCTTTAACGAGTTCGATGCGGGAATGATGAGCAAAAACCCCATTGATTTCCCCGATTACGATACAAAACAACAAGCCCTCAGAGAAAGCACGGGACTTAAAGACGCCGTTATAACAGGCGAATGTACTATCCGCGGCGAACGCTGCGTAATTGGTGTAATGGACACAAGATATATGATGGCTTCAATGGGAAGCGTCGTGGGCGAAAAGATAACGCGCGCTTTTGAATTTGCAACGGAGAATAAACTTCCCGTTATAATGTTCACGGCTTCGGGCGGGGCAAGAATGCAGGAGGGCATAGTTTCCCTTATGCAGATGGCTAAAACAAGCGGCGCAGTCGCACGCCACAGCGATGCGGGGCTGCTTTATATAACCGTTCTCACAGACCCCACAACAGGCGGCGTAACGGCTTCTTTTGCGTCTTTGGGAGATATTATAATCGCAGAACCGAAAGTCCTTGTAGGATTTGCGGGCAGGCGTGTTATCGAGGGAACGATAAAACAACGGCTGCCGGACGATTTCCAATCGGCGGAATTTGCGCTTGAACACGGTTTCGCAGACATGATCGTGGAAAGAAAATCCATGCGCAGGACTATTGCGCATATACTTAAACTTCATAAGGGGGTAAATATATAATGGAAAAACTCAATAAATTCACTCCCTATGAACGCCTTGAGATAGTCCGCCAGAAAGGCAGACCTACGGTAAGAGACTATATCCCGCTTATTTTTGATGAATTTATAGAAATGCACGGCGACAGGCTTTTTGGTGATGACGGCGCGATCATGGGCGGTATAGGTTCGATAAGCGGCATACCCGTTACCGTTATAGCAGAAGTAAAAGGCAGGAACATCAACGAAAACAAGGAATGCAACTTCGCCATGCCTCACCCGGAAGGCTACCGCAAGGCTTTGCGGCTCGCAAAACAAGCGGAGAAGTTCCGCCGCCCCGTGATATGCTTTATAGATACGCCGGGAGCGTTCTGCGACATTGAAGCCGAAAAGCGCGGTCAGGGCGAAGCTATCGCAAGAAATATCATGGAATTTATGACTCTCAGAACGCCGATAATAAGCGTTGTCCTCGGGGAAGGCGGCAGCGGCGGCGCGCTTGCGTTAGGAGTATGCGATGAACTGGCAGTGTTAGAAAATTCCATTTACTCGGTGATCTCTCCGAGGGGATTTGCTTCTATCCTCTGGAAAGACGCGGGAAAGGAGAAAGAAGCCTGCTCAATAATGAAAGTTACAGCGGAAGATATGGTAGAACTTGGCGTTGCGGAAAAGATAATTGAGGAGCCTTTAGGCGGTGCTCATAACGATGTTAGCCAAACTGCCGAAAATATCGCAGAATTTTTGTATAAAACGCTAACTAAAAAAATGAAAATAGATATTGACGTTTTGCTAAATGAACGGTATACTAAATTTAGAAAAATCGGTGAGTTCGAGGAAGTGTAAAATTTCCATGATCTTCCGATAAGGTCAGGCATAAGGACAAAAACCTCCGTAACCTTGGTGTGTTTTTGATCTTTATAAATAATACTAAATGCTAAAATATGAACGGAGGCAATTTGAAATGGTATTTGATAAGGTAAAAGAGATCATCGTTGAACAGCTGGACGTTGACGAGGAAAAGGTAACTTCCGGCGCAAACATTCAGGACGATCTGGGAGCGGATTCCCTCGACGTTGTGGATCTGGTAATGAGCCTTGAAGAGGAATTCGATGTTGAGATCCCCGACGAAGCCGTTGAGGGTATCAAGACTGTAGGCGATATCGTTAAGTATATCGAGGACAATCAGTAATTTTACCGTTACGAAAGTTCAGGATCACGCCGCGGGAAATTTTTTCTGCGGCGCGTTTTTGCAGTTTTTGCAGATATGCAGATGATATGTTGAATGGAGAAATGAATTATGGAAAAATACGGACTTTTGGGCTATCCTTTGAAGCATACAATGTCGCCGCCTATACATAAGCGGCTTTTTGAACTGGACGGGAACGGTCCCGCCGAATATGAGGTATGCGAACTTCCCCCCGAGGAACTGGACGGGAAAGCCGCTTATCTCAATTCTTTGAACGGTTATAACATAACCATTCCCTATAAAGTTGACATAATAAAATATCTTGACGGAATGGACGATTCCGCAAAGCGTTACAATTCGGTGAACTGCGTTGTACGCCGTGACGGAAAGAATATCGGTTACAATACGGATCGTTTCGGTTTTCTGCGTTCTCTTGAAGCGGCAGGCGCAAGCCTTGACGGAAAGGTCTTACAGATAGGCTGCGGCGGCGTTGGAAGAATGATGGCGATAGAAGCTGCGCTCCACGGCGCGGATCTGACGATAGTTTCACTTCCCGAATTTATAGAAGGGGCGGAAGCCGCTAAAAAAGAAGCACTGGCACTTGCTCCCGATGCGAAAATAAAAGTCATAACTCACAGTGAGATAAGCGGAGAATTTGATCTGCTTGTGAATGCAAGTCCCGTGGGAATGTTCCCGAAGATCGACGAATGTCCCGTAACGGAGGACGTTGTAAAGAGCTGCAAATTTGTTTTTGAGGTGATCTACAATCCCGATGTTACAAAGCTTATGGAGATCGCGGAAAAGAACGGCATAAAAGCGGTAGGCGGCATGGCTATGCTTGTATGGCAGGCAGCCGTTGCACATGAGATATGGAGCGGCGCAAAATACCGTGATGAGGATATTGAAGTTATCATCGAGGACATGAAAAAGCTGCTGAAAAAGTAAGGCGTTTTCTTTATTTTGTTGAATTTTAAAAACAAAGTGGTATAATAGGATAAAGGAGATGATGCTATGAGTACAAAAGATCGTGCCATAAATATCCTTTCGGGTCTTGACGATGAACAGCTCCTTGATTTTATGAAACTTTATGCCGATGATGAAACTCTTGCTTTGGCAGAAAGTGAGTATATCGGGAACCACCCCGAAAAAAGAAAGCATTATAAAAATTTCAGAGAACTTCTTGACGAGATAGAAAATGAGGACAGTTACGATGAGTGAATATAAATACGAACTGGACAGAACCACTTTATTTAAGAAAGAACTTAATAAAGTCAGAAAGCGCGGCTATGATATGGAACTGCTGAACGAAGTAGTTGAAATGCTTCTTCGCGGTGAACGGCTTCCCGAAAAATATAAAGATCATGCGCTTACGGGAAAGTATATCAATCACAGAGAATGTCATATCCAACCTGACTGGCTGCTTGTTTACAGAATTTTTGAAAATTCGCTGATACTTTCCTTGACAAGAACAGGGACTCACAGCGATCTTGACTTTTAAAAAAAATTCTCCCTGCTTTTGAGCAGGGAGAATTTTTTATCGTATGAGCAATGGGTTTTTGCGGTTATTTTTTAATTACTTTGCAGCCTCATCTGTGCCATAAAGCTTTGTAAGTCTTGTAAGGTAATCATAACGATCCTTTGCGTTGTTGATAGCCTTGTTGAAGAGCATCTCGGCTCTTTCGGGGTTCTGACGGGCAAGAGCGTTGTAACGTACTTCGCCCATGAGGAATTCCTTGTACTTGTCGTCGATAGCAGGTACCTTGCTGTCGAGAGTGAAAGGATTCTTGCCCTCAGCCTTGAGCGCAGGATTAAATCTGAACAGATTCCAGTAGCCTGCTTCTACAGCCTTCTTCTCTTCTTCCATAGCCTTGCTCATGCCGGCTTTGATACCGTGGTTGATACAAGGAGCATATGCGATGATGAGCGAAGGTCCGTTGTAAGCTTCCGCTTCGGAGATAGCCTTGATGCACTGATTCATATCAGCGCCCATTGCAATATGTGCAACGTAAACATAACCGTAGCTCATTGCAATACCTGCAAGGTCTTTCTTCTTGGTCTCCTTACCTGCGGCAGCGAACTGTGCGATAGCGCCTGTAGGTGTGGACTTGGAGGACTGTCCGCCTGTGTTGGAGTAAACTTCGGTATCGAATACGAAGATATTTACATCTTCGCCGGAAGCGATAACATGATCGAGTCCGGAGAAACCGATATCATATGCCCAACCGTCTCCGCCGAATACCCACATGGATTTCTTTCCGAGGTAATCTTTGAGAGTCAGGACGTCAGCAGCGGCATCGGACTTGCTGTTCTCGAGAGCCTTGATGAGCTCTGCTGTTGCAGGCTTGTTAGCGTTGCCGTCGTTGAGTGTCTCGAGGTATTTTTCAATAGCGGTCTTAAGTCCGCCCTTTGCGCTCTTCTGCATATCGAGGAGCTTAGCTACTGCTCTCTGACGAAGTGTATTCTGAGCGAGGAACATACCGTAACCGTATTCTGCGTTATCCTCAAACAATGAGTTAGCCCAAGCAGGACCCTTGCCTTCCTTATTTACTGTGTAAGGAGTTGAAGGAGCGGAGCCGCCCCAGATAGAGGAGCATCCTGTTGCGTTGGCGATGAACATTCTGTCGCCGAACAGCTGAGTTACGAGTTTAGCATAAGGAGTTTCACCGCAGCCTGCGCAAGCTCCGGAGAATTCAAGCAGCGGCTGCTTGAACTGTGAACCCTTAACTGTAGTTTCCTTGAATTTCTCGAGGATCTCGGGCTTTTCGGGAAGTGTCTGACCGTAAGCGAATGTGTTCTGTTCAGCCATCTGGGAATCGAGAGGCTTCATTGTAAGAGCCTTCTCGCCCTTCTTGCCGGGACAAACGTTAGCGCATGAGCCGCAGCCTGTGCAGTCCAGAGCGGAAACGGTCATAACGAAGTTCATCTTATCGAGACCTGCTATCTTCAGACCCTTTGTTCCCTCGGGAGCCTTTGCGAGTTCGTCATCAGTCATAACGATAGGACGGATAACGGCATGAGGACAAACATAAGAGCAGAAGTTACACTGGATACAGTTGTCGCTGTTCCAAGCGGGAACATCTACAGCGATACCTCTCTTTTCGTAAGCGGCAGAACCCTGCGGGAATGTGCCGTCCGGCATATTCTTGAACGCGGAAACAGGGAGAGAATCACCCATCTGAGCGTTAACGGGGATCTGGATCTTGTTAACGTAATCAACAAGTTCTTTCCTGTCGCCTGTAGCTTTAGGCATACCCATCTTGGTATCCTTGCACTTCTTCCAAGCTTCGGGAACTTCTATCTCAACGACATTATTTGCGCCCATATCGATAGCCTTGTAGTTCATGTTGACTACATCGTCGCCCTTCTTGCCGAATGAAGCGAGTGCCTTTTCTTTCATATACTTGATAGCGTCAGCTTCGGGAATGATCTTTGCGAGTTTGAAGAATGCGGACTGGAGAACTGTGGAAGTCTTGTTGCCCAGACCGATCTCTCTTGCGATATCAACACCGTTGATGATGTAGAACTTGATGTTGTTCTCAGCGATAAATCTCTTTACCTGACCGGGGAGGTGTTTTTCCACCTCGTCCTTGCTCCACTGGCAGTTGAGGAGGAACGTTCCGCCGGGCT
Organism: uncultured Clostridia bacterium; assembly: GCA_947625915.1. Taxonomy (GTDB): domain Bacteria; phylum Bacillota; class Clostridia; order Oscillospirales; family Ruminococcaceae; genus RGIG8773. The sequence goes on along the minus strand of CANQPX010000008.1, from coordinate 13,241 downwards.
TGATGTCCTGTACCATATCGTATTTGTCGATATAGGACTGGTTGTGGCAGGCAACGAAGTCAGCCATATTAACAAGGTATGTTGACTTGATGGGAGTCTTGCCGAAACGCAGGTGGGAGATAGTTACGCCGCCCGACTTCTTGGAGTCGTAAGCGAAGTATGCCTGAGCGTACATATCGGTATGGTCGCCGATGATCTTGATGGAGTTCTTGTTTGCGCCGACAGTACCGTCTGAGCCGAGACCCCAGAACTTGCAGGCAACAGTTCCTTCGGGAGCTGTGTCAAGTTTGCCCTCTGTAGGAAGCGAGAGGTTAGTGACATCATCGGTGATGCCGATGGTAAATCTGGGCTTGTAATTTTCGCCCTTGAAGTATTTATCGTTCTGATAAACAGCCTTGATCTGATCGGGAGTCGTATCCTTGGAACCGAGACCGTAGCGTCCGCCTGCGATAACAACGTCCTTGAACTTAGAATCCTTGAGAGCTGCAACAACGTCCAGATAGAGAGGTTCGCCGAGAGCACCGGGTTCTTTTGTTCTGTCGAGAACGGAGATCTGCTTAACGGTATCGGGGATAGCTTCGATGAGTTTATCAGCGCAGAAAGGTCTGTAGAGACGAACTTTAACAAGACCGATCTTCCAGCCTTCCTTGCCGTTGAGGTAGTCGATAGTTTCGCAGATGGTATCGCATACAGAACCCATAGCAACGATAACGTGTTCCGCATCGGGAGCACCGTAGTAGTTGAAGAGTTTGTAGTCGGTGCCGATCTTCTTGTTAACTTTGTTCATATATTCCTCTACAACAGAGGGGAACTTGTTATAGAACTCGTTGCAGGCTTCACGCGCTTGGAAGAAGATATCGCCGTTCTGAGCGGTACCGCGGAGCACGGGGTGCTCGGGGTTGAGGGAGCGGTTCCTGAAAGCCTGAGCAGCTTTCTTATCGAGCATATCCTCAAGATCCTTCTGATCCCAAGCTTCGATCTTCTGGATCTCGTGAGAAGTACGGAATCCGTCGAAGAAGTGAAGAACGGGGACTCTGCCTTTGATAGTGGAGAGGTGAGCGACAGCGCCCAGATCCATAACTTCCTGAACATTGGAAGAGCAGAGCATTGCGAAACCTGTCTGGCGGCACGCGTAAACATCGGAGTGATCGCCGAAGATGTTAAGAGCGTGAGATGCTACGCATCTTGCGGAAACGTGGATAACGCAGGGCAGCAGTTCGCCGGCGATCTTATACATATTAGGGATCATCAGCAGCAGACCCTGAGAAGCTGTATAGGTGGTAGTGAGCGCACCTGCGGAAAGCGAACCGTGAACGGTACCTGCCGCACCTGCTTCAGACTGCATTTCGGCAACCTTTACAGGCTGACCGAAAATGTTTTTCTGGTTTTTAGCAGCCCACTGGTCTGTGACCTCCGCCATAACAGAGGAAGGGGTAATGGGGTAGATGGCAGCGACGTCTGTGAACGGGTAGGAGACCCATGCAGCAGCGTTGTTGCCGTCCATGGTTTTCATTTGTCTTGCCATGTTGGACAGTCCTCCTAAAACAAATTTGTATGTTATGAATTAACAACACATACGTTACTTTCATTTTACCACAAACGAAAATGATTGTAAAGTATTTTTTGGTTAAAAACGCAACAATTTCATGCGTAAATTTTTTATTAACAGAAATGGAACGGCGGACGGCGGCAAAGCCGTTATTTATCCCCCTTGACAAAATCTTAAAAATGTGATACCCTATATTATGTTATCGGATATGACAATAATATGCATATGCGTGTATTTTTTGATAAAGGAGCACTTTTCTATGCTGGATATCAGATTTGTCCGCGAAAACCCGGACGCAGTCAAAGAAAATATCAGAAAAAAATTTCAGGACAGTAAACTTCCCCTTGTGGACGAAGTGATCTCCCTTGACAGCGAACTCCGCGCCGCTAAGACCGAAGCGGACGAGCTCCGCGCAAAAAGGAACAAGACTTCCAAGGAGATCGGCGGACTTATGGCTCAGGGTAAAAAGGACGAAGCCGAAGAAGCCAAGAAAAAAGTTGCCGAATTCGCCGACCGCCTTGCCGCTCTCGAAGTGAAGGAGACCGAACTTGACGAAAAACTTACAAAAATAATGATGACCATTCCGAACATCATCGATCCGTCCGTTCCTATCGGAAAAGACGATTCCGAAAACGTTGAACTTGAACGTTTCGGCGAACCTGTCGTTCCCGATTTTGAAGTTCCCTATCATACCGACATTATGGAAAAGCTGAACGGCATTGACCTTGACAGCGCAAGAAAAGTTGCGGGAAACGGTTTCTACTATCTTATGGGGGATATCGCCCGCCTGCACAGCGCGGTAATTTCCTATGCCCGTGATTTTATGATAAACAGAGGTTTCACATATTGCGTTCCGCCGTTCATGATAAGGAGCAGCGTTGTTACGGGCGTAATGAGTTTCGCGGAAATGGACGCCATGATGTACAAGATCGAAGGCGAGGATCTTTACCTTATAGGCACTTCCGAACACTCTATGATAGGCAAATATATCGATACTATAATCCCAGAAAAGACTCTCCCCCACACCTTGACGAGCTATTCTCCCTGTTTCAGAAAAGAAAAAGGCGCACACGGCATAGAGGAGCGCGGCGTTTACCGCATACACCAGTTTGAAAAGCAGGAAATGATAGTTGTCTGCAAACCCGAGGACAGCATGGAATGGTTCCATAAGCTGTGGAGAAATACCGTTGATCTGTTCCGTTCGATGGATATACCCGTCCGCACCATAGAATGCTGCTCCGGAGATCTTGCAGATCTTAAAGTAAAATCTTACGATGTTGAAGCATGGTCTCCCCGTCAGAAGAAATATTTTGAAGTGGGAAGCTGCTCCAACCTTGGCGACGCACAGGCGCGCCGTCTGAAGATCCGTGTAAACGGTGAGGACGGAAAGAAATATTTTGCCCACACATTAAATAACACCGTTGTTGCTCCGCCGAGAATGCTTATCGCATTTGTTGAGAACAATCTCTGCGAGGACGGTTCCGTAAAGATACCGGAAGTTCTCCGCCCGTACATGGGAGGATTGGAAAAGATAACACCCAAAAAATAGAGTTGAGAGTTAAGAGTTGAGAGTTAAGAGTTGAGATAATAAGACCCGCACGGTTTTCTGATCGTGCGGGTATTGTTTATATATGTCGCTTATTGACAAATTTCTTAGTTTATGGTATATTTTATTTGTCGGCTTCTTCCGAAAGGAGGGAGGTGGAATGCGTGGAATACATATTTTCTTTCGTTGTAAACGTGTTGGCTCGTGTAGTTGGTGACTGCATAAGCAAGTGGTTAGACGTTTACTTTAAGTCCGACAACTGACCCAAAGGCACACAATCGGACTGGTACTCCTTTTGTGTGCTGTTTTTTTGCAAAAAAATCCTCACAAGACTGGTACTCTTGTGAGGATCATTTGTATGTCTGCGTGGACATACTTTCTTTCGTGGTTGTTATTATTATAGCACAATAAAATTGTTTTGTCAATGATTTTATCAAAAAATCATTGACTCATGACATTACTTTTTAACGGGCGGCTGCTGAACACTGTTCGCGGCAATTTCTTTTATGGATGTAACCATTCCCGCAAGCCCTTGTATCTCGGAGGGAATGATTATCTTTGTGGCTCTGCCGTCGGCAGCTTTTGCAAACGCTTCAAGGCTCTTGAGCGCGATAACGTTCTCTTTCGGATCGGACTGGTTCAGCTTTACAAGACTTTCCGCAAGAGCATTCTGTACAAGCTGTATGGATTCCGCCTCGCCCTGCGCTTCAAGTATCTTCTGCTGACGAACTGCGTCGGCGCGGAGGATCATGGCTTGTTTTTCCGCTTCTGCACGGAGGATCTCGGCTTCTTTCTCCGCTTCCGCTTTAAGGATCTTGGATTCCTTTTCACCTTCGGCAACAAGGATCTGGGATTTCTTTTCACCTTCCGCCTGAAGTATCTTTTCACGGCGTTCACGTTCCGCCTTCATCTGGCGTTCCATGGAATCCTGTATCTCACGCGGGGGAATGATATTTTTAAGTTCGACGCGGTTTACCTTTATTCCCCACGGATCTGTAGCGTTATCGAGGATAGCCGTTATCTTGGTGTTTATAACATCACGGGAAGTAAGTGTTGCGTCAAGTTCGAGTTCGCCGATTATGTTACGGAGCGTTGTGGCGGTAAGATTTTCTATTGCGGAAATAGGTCTTTCAACGCCGTAAGTATACTGCTTTGCATCGGTTATGCGGTAGAAAACTACCGTATCTATCTGCATGGTAACGTTATCCTTTGTGATAACGGGCTGCGGCTTGAAGTCTACCACCTGTTCCTTTATGGAAACACGCTTTGCCACTTTTTCAAGAAAAGGTATAACGTAGTGCGGACCCGCCGAAAGTGAGCGGGAATATGTTCCCAGACGCTCGACAACGAATTCCGAAGCCTGCGGAACGAATTTTATTCCTGCGATAAAAATGATTATCAGCAAAATTACAAGACCTATTATGATGTACTGCATAAAAAACGACTTCCTTTCATATATTGTTTATTGTTTCTGTTCTGCACCGATCTTCTGTCCGATCTTTTCCACCACGACTTTTGAGGAACGTATCTCCTTTATGATGACCGATTCGCCCTCGGATATACCCTCTCCGTTTTCCGAGACCGCAGCCCAGTCCACGCCGGAAAGGCGGACTCTGCCTTTGCCGGAAAGACTGTCTATCGTTTCGATAACAACGGCGGTCTTGCCTATTTCAAGTTCGGAATTGGTGGGGATAAATTTTGACGGGAAAAGTTTTTTCAGCAGCGGGCGGGTAAAAATGAGCATTATTCCTGCCAGCAAAGCAAATACCGTCAGTTGGACGATAAGGTTTGCGCCGAGTTCGGCAGCAAAGATCGCTCCCAGAGCGCCGACTGCGAACCATATGGAGACCAGTGCGAATGTTGCGGCTTCTGCGATAAGCGCAGCCGCGAAAACGATTATCCATACTATTACCATTATCGACTCCTCCTCTAAGGCAGCACCGCACAAAGACCGCCTTACGGCTTTGCCGCACATCTGCTTGCATATTTTCCGTCATATTGCCCGAAAATCCCTTGACATACGACAAGTATGCAAAAAGCTAAAGCTTTTGCGGGCTTTTCAGACAATCTGACGAAAAATCTGACGGCGCATCTGCACGACAATCTTTGTGCGCTGCTGCCTTTAAATAATATAATATCATATTTTTTTAAAAATTTCAATACATAATTCGTGGAAATATAATATAATCTTTTGCATACTATTGGCAAAATGCACAATAGTTTTAACCAATTATACTGTAATTTGTTGAAAATGTCGTTTATCCATTGCAATTTTACATAAATAAGGATATAATATTAATTGTATTGTAATACTTTTTTGTTATTGCAAAATTTTAAGATAAATTCGATTGGAGAGAACAGTATGAAACATTACGGCGCGGAAAACATAAAAAATATTGCTGTTGCGGGACATTCCGGCTCGGGCAAAACATCCCTCGCGGAAGCTTTGCTGTTTAAGGCGGGCGCTTCTGACCGCCTCGGAAAAACTGCCGACGGGAATACCGTCTGCGATTTCGACCCGGAGGAAATAAAGCGTAAAGCTTCACTCAGTACCGCTCTCGCTTCCTTTGAATATAATGACATAAAAGTCAACCTTCTCGATACGCCGGGATTGTTCGACTTTGAAGGCGGTATGTGTGAGGGCATAACCGCTGCGGGTACGGTCATGATAACGGTATCCGCCAAATCGGGCGTTAAAGTCGGCACCGAAAAAGCTTACGAATACGCAAGAAGTCTCGGCAAGCCCACAATGTTCGTTGTAACAAAAGTTGACGATATAGACGCGAACTTCTATAACGTCCTTACAGACCTTAAAACAACGTTCGGTCCTACGGTCTGCCCGGTAGTCGTTCCGGTAATAAAAGATCATAAGGTCATCTCTTTCGTTAACCTTATCGAAATGAAAGCTTATAAATATGACGATAAGGGCAACGCCGTTGAAACGGATATGCCCACTGCGGAAATTTCCGAAAAAATGGAGTACCGTATGGACGGTCTTGTGGCTGCTTTCTCGGAAGCCGTTGCGGAGACAGATGATGAACTTATGGAAAAGTTCTTTGACGGCGAAGCTTTTACCCAGAAAGAACTTGTTCACGGTATCCACAAGGGCATGAACGAAGGCGTAATAACTCCCGTTGTCTGCTGCTCCGCGGCAACGACCGCCGGAATAGACATGATCCTTAAAGAGATAGAACTTCTTCTCCCCGCTCCCGCCGACAATAAGCCTGCTTTTGCAGTTGACGATAAGGACGAGCCGACAGAAGTCGCTTACGACGAAAAAGCTCCCACTTCCGCATTTGTTTTCAAAACGGTAGCGGATCCGTTCGTGGGAAAAATGTCCTATATAAAAGTTATCAGCGGCGTGCTGAAAGCTAATTCCGATTATACGAACACTACTTCCGGCGCAACGGAAAAGATCGGCAAACTCTATACCATGTGCGGCAAAAAACAGACCGAAGTCACCGAAGCCAACGCGGGAGATATAGTTGTTGCGGTAAAGATCGGCGCGGCTACTTCCGATACCATATGCGGCGCGGGAATAAATGTAAAATTCCCAGAGATCGAATTCCCGAAGCCCTGCTATAAAATGGCTGTCACCGCCAAGTCTCAGGGCGATGAGAGCAAGATCAGCACAGGCATACAGCGTCTTATTGAAGAGGATAAGACTCTTTCCTACGGTATGGATCCTTTCACGAAAGAACAGATCCTCACAGGTCTCGGCGAACAGCATCTTGACGTTGCGACCGCAAAACTTAAATCAAAATTCGGCGCGGAAGTCGTTCTGAAAGAACCTAAGATAGCTTACCGCGAAACTATCCGCAAAAAAGTCAAAGTCGAAGGCAAACACAAGAAACAGAGCGGCGGTCACGGTCAGTACGGTCATGTATGGATAGAATTTGAACCTTGCCTGTCGGAAGAACTTGTATTTGAAGAAAAAGTATTCGGCGGAGCAGTTCCGAAGAACTTCTTCCCCGCTGTTGAAAAGGGCTTGCAGGACTGCATGAAGAAAGGCGTTCTTGCGGGCTGTCCCGTAACAGGATTGAAAGCGATACTTGTAGACGGTTCGTATCACCCTGTTGACAGCTCGGAAATGGCGTTCAAGACTGCTGCGGGCATCGCCTTCAAAGAGGGCTTGAAGCAAGCCGATCCGACTATCCTCGAGCCTATAGGAAAGCTTACCGTTACCGCTCCCGATGAGAACACGGGCGATATCATGGGCGATCTTAACAAGCGGCGCGGACGTGTTATCGGTATGAATCCCGCTTCAAAGAAGGGCATGACTATTATCGAAGCGGAAGTTCCCATGCGTGAGATGCAGAGTTTCACCATGCAGCTTCGGCAGATAACCCGCGGCAAGGGAACTTTTACGCTTGAACATCTGCGTTATGAGCAGCTCCCGGGAAATCTTGTCAGTGAAGTTATACTCAGCATGGATAATGAACCCGATGCGTGATTAAAAAGAGTAAGCCCGTTCCGAAAGGAGCGGGCTTCGTCAAACTAAAATATCCGCCCGATGTCGGACGGATATTTTTATCATTTTTTTACTTTACTTTGTGTTTGAAAGTTTCCAGCGGAATGTGGAAATCCTCTGCGCTTTGGTGTTGTCATAGGAAATGTTGCTGCATACGGTGCTTATATCATTGTACCTGTAATCCGTCTTTGCGCTCTTTGAACCGAACGCGATCGCGGATTTTACCGCGTCTGCTCCGTAATTTCTCTGGATGACCGCACCAAGCTTGTGGTACTGTCTTTCAAAATCAACGATATCCTTCGCAAGGATAGGCTTCGTATCGCAAACATTGTAAATCCCCTGATAGTTTATGCCCGGTGCAGCATTGAGTATGCCGACGATAAAATCTATAAGGTTATACAGACAGCAGAACGAGAAGCCGTAATCTCCATATCCGTATATGTAGGAGCAATTGTCCTTCGGATCGTATATCCTTGCATGGAGATTGGGAGCATAGGATTTTGTATATATCGGGCAGACCCTTGCGATGACGCCTTTAACGGAAGCCGCAGATTTTACGGCTTTGGAAAGAGCCTTTTCACTGTCGTATTTAAGCTTTCCGTAAGCGGTAGCGGGCTTTTCGACAGAAGTTTCCCTGATAGGTTCTCTTGTTTTCTGCGGAGCATACACCTGATGGGTGCTGACCATTATCATGTCATTTACGCCTGCCGCAACGGCAGCTTTAAAAAGGAACTTATCCACAGCAGCGGACTTTTTTTCCTCTGCGGGAGTGATTATGTTAGGGAAGTCATTATCCACGGTACAGCCGAGGTGGATAAGAACATCTATGCCGTTTATCATAGCCTGAGTGATGGCGTCTTTATTGTCGATAGATGCCTGCACAAAAGTATAGTTGGGGTTATCAACGTTAGTATTGGGAGTATTATCCACACCTATAACACTGAAACCTTTTGAAAGCAAAGCTTCGGAAAGTTCACTTCCGATAAGACCGGACGCACCTGTTACAAAAACAGTTTTCATATCCGCCGTCCCTCCATTCTATTATAATTTTGTCATACACATACTATTATACCACAAATAAAAATAATTGCAATATGTTATTTTACCGAATTCACTGAATTTTTTTTGAATAATACGTCATAATAAAAAGTTTTTATGAACATCAGGAGCAAAATTCAGGCGGTTATGAACGGTTCAAAAAAGGCAAGATAAACATATGCTGCCATAACTATCCACCAAGGCACCGAGCGGACTATTATCGGGAAAGCGCGGGACTTTCCGGCGGGAGTGGGGCGTTTCATGTTCCTGCCCTTGGCAAGAGCGACTATTCCCACCACAAGACCTGCGGCGGCAAAGGCTATGCGGACTGCTCCTATTATCAGTATCACAAGCATTTTCGATGTTCCGAAAGAAATATCGTCGGACACGGCTCCGGATATGATCGCTTCATAATATTCGGGGCAGAAATATTGCAGGATATATGTTGTGAGCATACCGGAAATATTTACAAAAATATGCGTGAATATCGACGGTATGAGCGAATTATATTTTAATGTTACCGCCGCAAGAGGTATGCCGAGCAAAAATCCCAGAATGAACTGCTGATAGTTCTGGTGCATGAGTCCGAATATCGCGGCGGAAAGGAATATTGCAAAGCGCTCGTTGTATTTGCGCATGGACTGCAATACGACGCCGCGGTACAAAAATTCTTCCAGTACAGGACCGAGCAGGCAGGCATAAAAACTAAGTATAAGGTTTGCGGCAAATGAATTTGTTCCCGAAAGATCGGGCGTGGGGCTTTCCATACCAAAAAAGGCGAATATCATTTGCAGTATCGCGGCGGCAACTCCCGCCGCAAGCTGCAATCCGAGAGAAAGCGTTATAAGCTTTATTATAGTTCCGCTGCCGTAGCCGTCGCGGTTTGAAACGAGCCGCTTGAAGTCTATGCCGAAAAATTTTATTCCCAGAAGTATTGAAGTGACTTCGCTTATTATCGGCGGAAGAACGGACAAAAGCGTTAAGATGACTTCATGTTCAACGATAGCTTGTCTTCCCGCGGCAAGTGCTTCTTCGGAAAAGCCTCCGCCCACGGCGGCAAATATCAAAGTCGGAACGACTCCGCCGAGAAAATTGAACAGGAATGTATTTACAATAAGAACTATAGCGGTAAGGCTGTATTTTTTGCGGATAGCGGTACGTTCTTCCGGGCTCGGGACAACGCTTACCTGCATTGGTGCGGGTGTGGTCAGATCATCCATTTTCAAAGCTCCTTCCGATAAATGCGCTGCAAACAACGGTATTGTTTGCAGTTAAGGACGGTATATTAACAGTCTGTCGAAAAAGTTTTTAACAATTTTGCGCGCAGCGCAAAATTGAAAAGCTGGTCCGGCGCAGCCGCGCCGGCGGGGTCGAGGGGTGAAACCCCTTGTCGTCGTCCGCAGACGACGAAATCCCCCCTTACGAAGGCGCCTCTGCAAAGGGTGTGAATAAAACGACGCAAGCGTCGTTTCCGCTGTAAGCGGCAAGAGGGGAACGCTCTGCAAGAGAGAGCGTTCCCCTTGGCATTAACGGTTATTATAATTTATGCCTTGCAAAACAGCCCGGTGAGCTGTTTTGCAATACAGAGCAATTTGTTTTTCTATAAAACCATCAATTGTTTGACAACAAACTATATTATGCCTTATCGACAAGCTGGTATATTAATATTATATTGCAATTATTTATCATTGTCAAGATATGGTGCAAATGTTTTTCCGCTCCTCGGTCACTCTGCGCCGCGCTGTTGACAAAATCAGTGCGAACTGATATAATTTTCTATAGAGAATATCCGATGAGGAATGATGAATAACTATGCTGCCGGAAAATATAAGATATATTATTTTTGATATGGACGGAACGCTCCTTGACAGCTTGTCGGTCTGGGCGGATTCCGACCGCGAATTCATAAACGGTCTCGGCTATGACTACGACCCCGCCCATTCAAAAGCAATGAAAACCATGCACTTTGATTCGGCGTGCGAATATCTCGTAAAAGCTTTCTCACTTTCCATGCCGCCTGAAGATGTGGGAAAAAAGATACTTGAAATTGTTGAAGAACGTTACATAAACCGCGTTTTCCTGAGACACGGCGCGGAAAAGTTCATAAACTCCGCGGAAAAATGCGGCATAAAAATGTGCGTCGCAACTTCCAATAAGAAAAAACTTGCGGAGGACGCCCTAAGAGCAAGGGGGATCTTTGATAAATTGAAATTTGTACTCACTTCCGATGAAGTGGGCTGCGGGAAAGAATCCCCCGAAATTTTCCTTAAAGCTGCGGAAATGCTTGGCGGGAAACCTTCCGAAACAGCCGTTTTTGAAGATTCCCTTCACGCGGTCATGTCCGCAAAAAGCGCGGGATTTTTTGTGATAGGAATGTACGATGAAGTATACGAGGAAGAATTCTTAAAGATAGAAAAAATTGCCGATATGTCGGTAAGATCGTTTGAGGAGCTTTTGAAATGAAAAAAATTCTTGTGGGCATGAGCGGAGGTGTGGACAGTTCCGCCGCTGCATTGCTTCTTAAAGATCAGGGATATGATGTCAGCGGCTGTACGCTGAAACTTTTTGACGGATATGATGACGAAAATTCTCTTACAAGGACTTGCTGTTCCCTTTCCGACGTTGAGGACGCAAAAGCCGTTTGCAGAAAAATAGACATTGAACATTATGTATTCAATTTCAAGGAAGATTTCCGCCGGGAGGTCATGGACAGATTTTCCGACAGTTATATCCGCGCCGAAACGCCAAATCCCTGTATTTACTGCAACAGATATATAAAATTTGACAAAATGCTGCGCCGCGCTCACGAACTGGGTTTTGACGGCATCGCAACGGGTCATTACGCAAAGATCGAACGTGATGAGAACAGCGGCAGAATGCTGCTTATCCGTCCCGCAGACAGAAAGAAAGATCAGACTTACGTTCTGTACAGCATGACGCAGTTCCAGCTTGAACACACGGTATTTCCCCTTTTCGGAATGGAAAAATCCGAAATACGCGCTCTTGCGGAAGAAAACGGACTTGTAAACGCCCGCAAGCCCGACAGTCAGGATATATGTTTTGTTCCTGACGGAGACTATGCGGGATTTATCGAAAAACATACGGGCAGGACATTCCCCGAGGGGGATTTTATAGACACTGACGGGAATGTTATCGGCAGACATGGCGGCATATGCAAATACACCATAGGACAGCGCAAAGGTCTGGGAGTGACTTTCGGGAAACCTGTGTTCGTCTGCGATAAAAATTCCGAAAACAACACCGTTACTCTCGGAGACAGCGAAAGCCTTATGAAAATTTCCGTTACCGCCGAGGACGTTAATTTAATATCCGTACAGGATATTTCCGAGCCGATGCGGATCACCGCAAAAACGCGCTACAATATGAAAGATTTTGCGGGGACTCTTGAAAGGGTCGGAGACAGCCGTATTAAAGTAACGTTTGACGTTCCCCAGCGCGCCCCCGCAAAAGGACAGGCGCTTGTTATCTATGACGGAGATGTAGTTGTAGGCGGCGGAACGATAGTGTAATTCAAGGGAAAATTTCCGAATAAAATATATTGAAAGGATCTGATATTATGAACGAGATCAATGTAAACGAACTTGACTTCAACCCTTGGAACAGGATCGGCAAGGACTGGTTCCTGCTGACAAGCGGAGACAAGGAAAAATTCAACACCATGACCGCCGCATGGGGATTTGCGGGAGTTATGTGGGGGAAGAACGTTTTTGTCGCCGTTGTACGCCCTACCCGCTACACCTATGAATTTATGGAGAAAAACGAGCTTTTCACCGCAAGTTTTTACGATGAGAAATACCGTCCCGCGCTTAAATTCTGCGGTTCATATTCGGGACGCGACTGCGACAAAGCCGCACAGGCAAAACTTTCTCCGGAATTTATCGACGGCACGACAACATTTGAAGAAGCAAAGCTTACTCTTGTCTGCCGCAAAATTTACGCGCAGGATATGGACGTTTCCCTTATGGCGGACGATGTAAAGCCTGCTAACGGAAGCGATCCTATCCACAAGCTTTTCATCGGCGAAATAATCAAGGCATATGAAGCCTGATGTTCGGCAAAAACATATACTTTCTTTGCGGGCGGAGAAGTTATTTCTTCGTCCGCTTTTATTTTCTCCGTACTTGCAATTATGTAAAGTTCGTGGTATAATATAATTGAAAAGCAGAGCAAAAGGAGAAGTTTGAGATGGCAGCAAAGAATAATGAATATATTAAGGAAGCTTACGACCAACTCGAGATCATAAGCCAAGACGAGGAAAAGCGCATGGAATACAATGCCCGCCAAAAAGCCATCTATGACTATGGAAAGGTATTAGCTCCGTGAAAATAAAAATGTATCCCGATAATTTCTGCATATAAACGGGATATCCTTCATAAATTTTAATTGACAAGCCATACATTTCGGGAGAAGTTCATACTATGGGATTTTTTGAACTGTTTATGATAGGCATAGGACTTTCGGCGGACGCGTTTTCCGTCTCCGTCTGCAAAGGTCTGAATATGCGGAAATTAAACATCGGGCACGCTTACATCATCGCTTTGTTTTTCGGCGGGTTTCAGGCGCTTATGCCCCTTATAGGATATTTCCTCGGCTCGGGATTTTCAAAATATATCGAA
>CANQPX010000007.1 GCA_947625915.1 uncultured Clostridia bacterium | reverse complement strand
AGGAGAGGGGGCAAACCGTATTAACTTATAGACGCTCATGGTTTTCCCCCTCTCCTTTTAGGTTTCCCCCTCGCGCTTCCCTTTCCTTATTTCTCTCCCCTTTTTCCTTATGCTCCCGAAAAGGTTGATTTTATATAAATAATTTCAAAAAACTCTTGAACGGGGATTGCGATGGCTACGGGTTCTTTAGTTTAGCTTATCTTAGTACGAGCGTTCTAATGTCAGATGAAAATTAAAGAAGAATAGAACTATAAACAGTTGTGATTTCCCGCAAAAAGAAATTCTATTGTTTAGAACTCTATAATTGTTGAATATCAAACTAATAGTAGTTATCCTTGTCTCCGCTCCGTACAAGCACTACAAACTCATCTCCGCCGTAACGCGATATGTAACCTTCTTTGCCGAAGATCTCTTTCAGCGCAGCGGAAAATTCCGTAAGTATCTTATCCCCCGCTTCATGTCCGAACCTGTCATATAGCTGATGGAACTGTTCATTTTTTCCGTAACAAGGCTGCATATATCATTTGTAAGTTCCTTGTCCTGTTCCCGTATCAGGCTGTTAAAGCTCAGCAGCAGCACTGACACGCCTATACCGCATATTACGATATATATTATGAGCATTCTTATGAAGGAAACGCTTTTACTTATTTCTTCCGGAGAATTTATACTATTATTTATTTTCATATCCGACCTCAATTATGCAGCAGTGCTTCCTGCACTTTCGGCTGATCTATCGTATCTTTATTTACCGCTGCAACGCCCGTATCAACGAACTTCACGAGAGTTTTTTCGCCGTTTATCAATTTCAGGGCAGTTTCGATCCCCGTATAGCTCATATAATACTGCCTTTGCAGCATAGTTGACGCAATATGCCATTCGGTCCCGACGTAAGTGCCTCTGTAATAAACGTTGCAGCCGAGATCGTCGCCGCCGTCTTTTGCGCCGTCTATCATAACGCTCCGGTAACTGCTGTTAAGATTTTTACAATAAAGTAAATATTTTTTCTTCCTTCAACAATTTCATTCAGCGGCTGAAAATCGGGCGGAGGGGAATATTCTTGTTCGGACGGTGCTTTGTCCGTGCAGCAAGAAAACGACAAGCAAATGATTAAACATATCAAAGCGGCAGCCGGACGTTTCACAAAAGGCATAAGGAAAACCGACCTCCTTCGGCGGAAAATTTTCAAAATCAACATCAATAATACACATATTATAACATATAATTTCTTATTTTTCAAGAGGTTGTAATGATTTTTTAATAAAAAATGAATAAAAAGCTTCAATTGAGAGTATTTTTAATATTTTTCATGGAAGTTCTCCCCTTTCCCCCTTTTTGCGGAAGATGTGCAAAATCGAAAAATTTTAAAACGAACATTTGTTCAATTTCACTATTGATTTTATCAAACAGATGTTCTATAATAAAATCAGAACAAATGTTCAGTGTATGATTCGGCAAATTCCCCGCCGAAAATGTGAAGCCCGACATTTACAAAGCGGAGAAAAGCGGTTTTCCCACTCAAACCGCGAAAAAGGATCTTACACAAATAATTTCAAAAAAATTATCAATTATAAATCATGAACATAGGAGGTATGAACTATGTATCCAAAAGATTATTTACATCAAGCATATACGATAGATAAGAAAATTAAGCTTGATCTGCAGAAGCTTGAAGCTGCAAAAGCCTCTCTTCAAGGACGAGCCGTTACATACGACCGCATCGGTGCAAAAAGCACTTCCCGCAGCGGTTTTGAGGATTCGATGGTACGAGTTCTTGATTATGAAAATTACATAAATTCCGAGATCGAGTCGCTTACGGAGATCCGTTCAAAAATTGAAAAAGAGATAACTTCCGTGCCGGATCCGACTTTGCGGGAAGTTCTCACGCGGCGATATTTAATGTATCAGAAATGGGAACATATTGCCGAGGAGATGAACTACGGTGTACGGCACATATACAAGCTGCACTCCAAAGCATTAAAAGAGCTTCCCGACATAGCGAGCTGAGCGCGGAGCGCTTTTAACAAAAGCTTAGTAAAAATCTTTTCGTTTTTTCTTTCGGGAGTAAAACCTTTGCGAGCTTTTAAGAACGCTGTTCTTATCTTTTATTTTGCATATAACCCCTTTTTTCTTCATTTCGGGGGGATGACACTTCAGGGAAGGAAGAACCCGAACGCGCCTTTAGGCGCTCGCCGGGTTCTCCCTTCCCCTGCTTTTCTCCCCCCGTGCCCCCCTTTTCCTAACCCTATCTCTCTCCGCGCTCGCTATCCAAATGTAGATTTTATAGAATAAATATCAAAGTTATCTTGAACTTAGATCATGGAGTCAACAGGAACCGTTAGTTTTGTTTATCTTGATAGCTGCGTTCTAAACATAGACTATAAGGGACGCAAAATTGTAATTCTAAACAATAGGATTTCTTTTTTAGAAATTTTCTCCCGTTTAGAACGCTTATTCTTCTTTAATTTTCATCTAATATTAGAACGCTCGTACTAAGATAGGCAAAACTAAAGAACCCGTAGCCATCGCTTTCCATGTTCAAGAACGCTAAGTTTTTTCTTCTATATTTTCAACTTTGAGCATAGCGAGCGTGGAAGGGGTTAGGTTGAAGGAAAGTGGGGAGCGCGAGGGGAGAAAAACTAAGGGAAGGGGAAAACCGTGCGAGCGTCCTTGTTGGACGCTCGGGTTTCCCCTTCCCTTATGGTTGTCTGCCCCTCGCATGATTGGCAAAAAGAAATTTTTACTAAGCTTTTTTAAAAGCACCCCCGCGTTCGGGTTCGCCCTTCCCTAAAGGTTCTGTCCCCCGAAAACTCCAAAAGAGGGTTATAAACAAAATAAAAAATAAGAAAAGCGAACTAAAGAACCCCTCCGACCGTCCCCCACCCACCCTATGCCTTTCCTTATGGTTGTCTGCCCCTCGCAAGAAATGGCAAAAAAGGTTATATGCAAAATAAAAGATAAGAATATAACACTTAAAAGTCCTGTAATAAATGATAAGCTAAACTTTAGGCGCAGGCTCAAAATAGTAGAAAAACAAAATTCCGCCCGCACGCGTGCAGGCTCAGCCTGCCTCAACTCTCAACACTGTAAAAGAGGGCATTGAATGGCAGTATTTTTGTGTGGTATATTTATAATAGCAAAGAAAATAAAAAATAAAAAAACAAAAATCAAAAAACAAATTTATTCTTTTTATCCTTTGCATAAAATATTAAATTATTAAGGAGGCGTATAAATACGGGAAGATCAGATAATATCGGATATGATTCCGCTAAGGATATGCAAAACGCTATAGACGCATATTTCAAGGATTGTAAAGGTTCTCCGAAAACAGATGAGAACGGCGAACCGATCCTCGATAAAAACGGAAAAGAGATCATCGTCGGCGCACACCCTCCGACTATAACCGGTCTTGCATTGAGTCTCGGTTTCAGATCGCGGCAGGAATTACTGAATTTTCAGGCAAATTCATCGGAATTCGATGATATTATCTCCGTCGCAAAATTAAAATGCGAAGAATTTGCGGAACGTAATCTTTACAGCAAAGACTATTACGGCGCAAAATTTTCCCTTGAAAATAATTTCAAAGGCTGGGGAAACGGCAAAAAAAATTCCTGCGAAAATTCGGAAAAAGAACTTCCCAGATTGTATGAAGCAATTAAAGGAATATCTTCCGAGGAGAAAAACAAATGACTTTTTCCGTCCTTTCTCCGAAACAAAAAATTATTTTCAAATGGTGCTATGACGGAAATTACCGCGCAATTATCTGCGACGGCGCAGTCCGCAGCGGAAAAACGATCTGCATGATAACATCGTTCATTCTCTGGGCAATGAAATATTTTAACGGCGCGTCATTCGCTATTTGCGGAAAAACAATAAGTTCCGCGGAAAGAAATATGATCCTTCCGCTAATGGATATCGCCGATATAAACGCTTATTTTAAATTGGAGCATATGCGTTCCCGAAATCTTCTGACAGTGGAAAACGGCGGGATAAAAAATAATTTTTTTATTTTCGGCGGCAAAGACGAAAGCAGTTATATGCATATCCAAGGCATGACTCTTTCGGGAGTTTTTTTCGATGAAGTCGCGCTGATGCCGCGCTCATTCGTTGAACAGGCAATTACAAGAACTCTTTCGGTGGAAAATGCAAAACTATGGTTCAACTGCAATCCCGACAGCCAATTTCACTGGTTTTACAACGAGTGGATAAAACGCGCCGAGGAACGAAATGCACTGCATCTGCATTTCACCATGCACGACAACCCGATACTTTCGGAACAGCAGATCGCAAACGCCGAAAAACAGTTTACAGGCGTGTTCCATGACCGTTATATAAAAGGTTTGTGGGTCTCTGCGGAGGGTGTTATTTATAAAGATTTTGCCGAAAATACCGAACGTTATCTTGTTGACAAAGCGCCGAACGATATTATACGATGCAATATCGGATTTGATTTCGGCGGAAACGGTTCGGCGCACGCGGGGATCTGCACGGGTTTTTCAAAACGCCTGCAAAAAGCAGTTATACTTGACGAATATTACAGGAAAGAAATAATTTCTCCATCGCAGCTCGAAAGCGACATAATAAATTTTGTGCGGAAATGTCAGCGGAATTATCCCGTTTATGACGGATATTTTGATTCTGCCGAAACAACACTGATACGCGGCATAAAAACAGCCTGCGCAAAAGAAAGATTGAATTTCAATGTCCACAGCGCAAAAAAATCCGAAATTTCCGAACGCATAGCATTTACCGATCTTATAATGTCTCAGGGAAGATTTTTCGTATTAAAAAGCTGCAAAAATATTATCGAAGCTTTGCAGTCGGCAGTGTGGGACAAAAAATATTCCAACGGCAAACGCCTTGATGACGGTAATTACAACATCGACAGCATAGACGCATACGAATACAGTATCGAACCGCTTATGAACGACATGATCGAAGCGGGTCAACAGAAAGGAATGTGATAATTTTGAGCATAATTTCAGACGCAAAAAAAGCATATGGCAAAAGCGTTCCCGAACTTGGCGGGACATACGAACGCATAGCATTGTGGAACGCGGTATTTTCCGACAGACCGCCTTGGGCAAGAGTAAAAAGGAGCGGTCTTTTTTCTTCGGGCGAAAGAGAAATGTCCCGTCTCGGCGCGGCAAAAGCAATAGCCGATGAGTTTTCCCGACTCACATTTACGGAAAAAGTCAGCATAACAGCCGCGGAACCTTACCTCGGATATGTTATGAAAGTCCTTGACGACAACGGTTTCCGCAAAAATATGCCCGAATTTTTTTCCGTAGCATATGCCCTTGGCGGCGGTGCGGTAAAAATTTACGCCGAGGACGGAAAACCAAAATTAAATTACATTGACGCCGATCGGTTCATTCCGCTTGTCTGGAACGAACGCGAAATAATTTCCGGAGCATTTGAGAGCATGATATTTAAAGACGGATATTTTTATACGCTTTTTGACAGACATTTTCCCGACGGCGAAGGTTATTCGGTGGAGCATAAACTTTTCCGCTCCGACAGCAAATACAGTCTCGGAACGGTTTGTCCCGTTCAGGAAATTTTCCCGGATCTGCCTGACGTTGTGCATTATCCGACCGATATACCGATGTTCCGCTATTTCAGACCCGCCGTGAGCAACAACCGCGACAGGTATTCCCCTCTCGGCATCTCTGCATTTGACGGAACGCTGGATATATTAAAAGCGCTTGATGTTGCATTTGACAGTTTTTCAAGAGAATTTATCCTCGGAAAGAAAAGGATAATCGTTCCCTCGTCATGCATAAGAACGATAATTGACGTGGATTCGGGGCAGCCGAAACGTTATTTTGACGCGGACGATGAAGCATATGTTGCGCTTAAATGCGACGATGAAAAGGAACTGAAAATTTCCGACAACACCGTTGAACTCCGTGTTGAGGAGCATATAAACGCGATAAATGCGCTGCTTGATCTGCTTTGTTTCAGAACGGGACTTTCAGCGGGAACATTTTCATTCACATCATCAAAAAGCGGCATAAAAACTGCTGCAGAAATAATTTCTTCCGACAACAAAACAGCCCGCACCGCGGAAAGCAATAAACGCCTTGCAGCGGAATTCATTTCCGAAATAGTAAAGAGCATAATTGCATTGGGGATCTCTCTGGGAAAAC
Source organism: uncultured Clostridia bacterium (assembly GCA_947625915.1). Lineage (GTDB taxonomy): Bacteria > Bacillota > Clostridia > Oscillospirales > Ruminococcaceae > RGIG8773. The sequence goes on along the minus strand of CANQPX010000007.1, from coordinate 67,719 downwards.
TTCCCGAAGCGGACGATTACGGAATTTCGGTAACGATCCCCGACGGGATAATCGTTGACGATGAAACAAAAATAAACGGAAATATAAAACTCGTATCCGCAGGACTTAAATCGAAACTTTCAGCGATAATGGAGATCAAAAACTGCGATGAAGCGTCAGCCCGCCGCGAGCTTGAACTGATAAATTCGGAAAATATCTATAACGATACATATTCCGATGAAGAAAATGCGGAAGTGACCGTATCAAAAGCTCTGAGCGGCGTTCAGACGCAAGCCGTACTTTCCGCGATAACAAAATACAAATCGGGAGAATTCAGCATCGATCAGGCTGCAAGCATAATTTCCGCAGCAATGGGCATAAGTTCCGCAAAAGCACGTCAGCTCGCCGAAGGAACGGAAAGCTGAAAAGCTGTTGACAAATCCGGGAAATGTGGTATAATATAATTAAAGAAAATTGTATAAAGGAGTGCATAACATGAGCGAACGAGATATAGCTAAAAGTCTTATCGACAAAATACCTGAAAGCAGATTGTTTTATGTAATATCCTATTTGCAAGGTGCGGCAGTACCGGACGAAACACCAAACGCCGAAACATTAGAGGCGTTTGCAGAACTTGACAACGGCGGCGGAAACATTTTCAGCGGCACAACAGAACAACTTTTTGAAAAACTTATGGAGGAATAATATGCTTGATGTAAATTATTCCTCTAAGTTCAAAAAGGATTTCAAGACTTGTGTAAAACGTAATTACAATATGCTGTTATTGCAGCAGGTAATTGATATCCTGAGGATACCGGACGTTCTTCCGAGCAATAATTCAGATCACAAGCTTACGGGGAATTATGCGAGATACAGAGAATGTCACATAGGATCCGATTGGCTTCTGATCTATAAGCAAACCGATGCGGAACTTATGCTTTACCGAACCGGTACACACGCAGATCTGTTTGGTATATAAAAATTTAATATGTTTAAAAAGCGTTTTGCATATGCAAAGCGCTTTTATTATGCCCAAAACGTGCTTATGGCGTTAAACTGTGCATGGAGATCATGATCTAAAAAATATATTTAAGGAGGAATTTTATTTTATGGTAAAAAACAATATTGACATTGATGAGGAAAAGCTCCCTGCCGAAAATGTTCAGACGGCGGAGAAAACTTTTACTCAGAAAGAAGTCGACGAGATCGTAAAAGCAAGGCTTGAGCGCGCAAAAAAGGACGTTCCTACAAAAGAGGAACTGGACGAGTTCCGCAGTTGGAAAGAAGATCGCATGACTTTTGAACGCAAAGCATTTGACGAGATCGCCGCTGCAAATTCCGCAAGAGAAGCTGCGGAAAACGACAAGCATATTATGGAACTGATGATAACCTGTCTTACAAAAGGTGTACTTCCCGAATATGCCGATGATGTGATAACGCTTGCAAAAAAATTGACAAACGAAAACACATCTATCGAAAGCGCGGTCAGCGCGGTAGTTGAAAAATATCCGATGTTTTGTGGAAAAGATCGTTTGCGCACGCTTTACGGCATGACAACCGGCGCAAGGACGCAGACTGTTCCCACTGCCGCGAATACGGGAAGATCAAGCTTTATTGATGTTATAAAGCAAAATCAGGCAAAACGCAAATAGCAGGCTGAGCCTGCACCCATTCAGGGGTTGTTTTGCTTATATCAACTTTGTACCCTGTGTGCATTAAGTAATTCAGGGTTTTGCACCCTACCCCCTGCCCCTCCCCAAGGAGGGGAAAATGATACCGCATATTAAGTAAAGTTAAGCATTTCTGCAATATCCAAATTTTAAAATCTAAAACTATTTTAAGGAGGAAATAAAAATGGCAAATTATCTTAAAGACGAGCTCCGCGGATTTGTTCCAAAGGAGCAGGCAGACGAGATCATAAGAAAGGTAGCTCGCGGATCAAGCGTTATCAGACTTTCCAGAGTCGAACCCATGATGAGCGACACAAAGAAGATCCCCGTTATGACAAGCGGCGCAGGCGCGTATTGGGTCGGCGAAGGACAGCGCATAAGCACTTCCGGAGCAACGTGGATATTTCCCGAACTTCACGCAAAAAAACTCGGCGTAATTATCCCCGTAACAAAGGAAAAACTCAGCGACAGCACGATCGATGTGTTCGCCGAACTCAAAGACAGCATTTCCGAAGCGTTCCACGAATCATTTGATGCAGCGGCACTTTTCGGCTATAATTCGCCGTTTGCGACAAACATAATGTCCGCCGTCAACGAGAACGGTGCAGTTATAAAAGCGGACAGCGAAAATTTTGACCTTGCCGCATCGGACGTTATGGCAAAAGTTGAAGAAGCAGGTTATGATGTTGACGGTTTTGCAGCAAAAATAGGCGTAAAGAATTATCTCAGAAAACTCCGTGATTCAAACGGCGCGCCGATATTTGTACCAAGCACAGATCAGAACGAACTTTACGGACAGCCTATCGAATTTGTCCGCAACGGTGCATGGCGCAGCGATCAGGCGGAACTTATCGCAGGTGAATGGAGATATTCGCTCGTTGGCATATGTGATGACATCGAGTATGAGATCCTTACCGAAGCAACGCTTCAAGGAACGCTCGATCCTGACGGCAAACCGCTTTCCCTTGCGGAACAGGACATGGTGGCAGTAAAGGCGACCATGCGCATAGCTTACCTTTGCGTAAAGCCGGAAGCGTTTGCAGCGCTTGTACCCGACGCAGCAAAAATTCCCGATACAACGCTTTCCGCGCTGACAATCGGAAGTCTTTCGTTGGTGCCGGAATTCTCTGCCGAGATCACCGAATATGAGACTGAAACAAGCAACTCTTCCGATGTTATAACAGCCACTGCATCGGCTGCCGAAAGCGGTGCAACGGTGGAAATAAAAAACGGCGGAACCGTCGTCGAAAGCGGGTCAGAGGCGACGTGGAGCATCGGTGAAAATACCGTTGCAATCAAAGTTACCAACGGTAAATATAACAAGACCTACACCGTGACGGTAACGAAAGGATAACTTTCTTTGCCACGCAAAGCAATTTGAAAATTTAACAGACTTTACACCTTGACAAACCTCCGAAAATACGTTATAATATAATTAACAAAAAATATATTATAAGGAAGTGAGAGTATGTCAAATCAGGAACTTTGCACACAATACGAATTCATTGTGACAATGATCGAAAGCGGAAACGCAGACAAAGTTGTCGAGATCCTTAAAAATGCGATCAAGCGTATTGACAAGGGCGAAACTTCAAGCGGCGAAGAGAAAAAGTCCTGAAGATCGACTCAAGCCCCGGAATTATCGAGGAGGTGGAAAGAATGCCTACAGATATTCAGTATAAAGATCAGCTTAGGAAAGAATTGATAATTCTTGAAAGATGGCTGGAACTTTTGACGAAAAACGACACCGATGAACTGAAAAAAGAATTGCAAGCCCAGATAGATCGAATAGAGGCAAGCTTGCAAGACTGATAAAGCCGAAAAATCGGGGAGGTGAAAAAATGGGACAAACCGACAGCCAATTCAAGGCTTTTATCCGCGTAACGCTTGAAGTTCTGAAGGAGATCTATCAAGAAACGCCGAGCGAAAAGTTAAAAAAACTGATCGACAATCTGCAAAAAACTCTTGAAGATTGATGTCATGATATAATTTCCCAAAAGGTGAAAATATGAACAGCAGAGAAGTATTAAATCTGATCGTTAAGCTCGAACAGGAAGGTATGAACGCCGAAAAAATAATTGAAATTATCAAGTATATTGAAACGGCAGCAAATCCTACTGTATCTCAGGACGATCAGCAGTAAACAAAAATCATATATTCTTAAAGGTGTAAAGTCTGTTTAAAGGCTTTGCGCCTTTTTTATTTTTAAGAAAGAGGTGAAAAATTTGCCGCTTGTTGACGAAGATTATTATAACAATATTTATAAGGGCGTTAAGATCGAAGATGACGACCTGAAAACAATTCTTGAACGCGCTTCGGATATCGTCAGACAAAATTGCATTTACACTCTTGACGATATCGAAAAACTTCCTTACTTTATGCAGGAAAATATTAAAAAAGCCGTTTGCGCGCAAGCCGAATTTATGGAAATGAACGGCGGGATAGAAAGCTTTGCAGGCGGAAATATTTCTTCCGGCGCGGGATTTTCCATAGGTAAATTCAGCATGAACAAAAACAGTTCCGGCAATTCTTCAACCGTCGGAATAACAGCGGGATCTTCAGGAAAAGTCTCTTCGGATACGCTTGCATATCTTGAAGCAATAGGAGTTTTATATCGCGGAGTTGATGTGAAATGATAAGTCAGATACCTAAAAAATTACTTATCCATTCGGCGGAATTGATCACAAAATTTGATCCCGATAAATGGGGAAATTCTGCAGAAGAAGAAAAAATTTTCCTCAGAAATGTAAGGATAGAATATTCCGAAAAAAGCAGTACCGATAATTACGGGACAGATCATGAACTTGCGGCAACATTGTTTTTTGACTGCAAAAACAGTTCCCCGAAAGATGCAAAATTTGCACTTAAAAGCGATATCCTGAACGGCAAGACCGTTAATATACAGCAAATAAAATTCGGCGGAAAAAGATTTACCGTAAAAACGATCGAACCGCTTTATGCAGACAGTGAAAAAATACACCATTATGAAGTGGGATTGGTGTAAAAGATCAATAAATAAACCGAAAAAGAAGGTGATAATATGCCTGCACAAAACAGTCGGGCTGCCGTTTCAGTACAAACGGAAATAATAGAAAACATTTCCGATATCGCAAAAATAAACAGGATCGGGCTTCCTGCCGCAGCAGAAGATACGGCAGTATCTTTTGCAGGCGGAAAAACTTCAAAACAGTATCTTGACGGCTCGATCGTATATGAAACAGAGCTTGAAATACTGATAAAAAATAAAGACCAATTTGCCGCGGCGTCGCGTTTGCATGAAATTTGCAGCACGCTTCAGAAAGCGGATATAAGGGAAATTTCCTCGGGAAATGAGTGTGAGATACGTTCAGTCTCCGTTTCGGAAATGCCTGTTTTAAAAAGCGTCAGCGACAGCGGCGAATGGCTTTATTCATGTAAGATCACAATTAAATATTTAATAAAAAACATGAAAGGAAATATATTATGAAATTATCAGAACTTATGAAAAATATTACCCCGAGCGCAGAATATGCAGGCTTTGTAACAGCCGACGATATGCTGCTTGCCATCGATACAAGCGTTTCACAGGACGCCGAAACAGACGATTATTCCGTTGTACAATCAGGAATTGCGGGAATTGACCCGACGCTTAATTCCGAAACAAAAGAAAATCAATACATCAGAGCAGGAAGATCAAGTACCAAAACAGGTACTCAAAGAAAATTCAAAATAACCGGCGATATGTATATCGGCGACGACGCACAGGATTTTATGCTTTCACACCGCGTAAAATACGGCACAGGACAGGCTGCGATAGTAAATTATGTATTCTTCAATATGCTCACCGGCAAAGGCGAAAAAGGCAAAGCTACCGTTGCGGTAAATTCAGACGGCAGCGGCGATGCGGGAGAAAATGCAGCAATAAATATCGATCTTCTCAAATCGGGAGATGCTCCGGAAGAATACACATATCAGGCGAGTGAAGCAGTATGATAAATTTAACGGAAAAACTGCCCCGTTCTATTAAAATAGGCGGGGCAGAATATCCCGTCAATACCGATTTTCGGATAATGACGGAATTTGAAACAAAAATTTGCAGCGTTGATATTTCCGATAAAAATGCTTTTGCTAAAATAATTGCGGAGACGATCTCAAAGCTTTTTATTAAGATCCCGAAAGCAGATATCGAAGAAATTATAAAAGGTCTGCTGAATTATTACCGCTGCGGAAAAAAGCCAAAAACAGGCGGTTTTTTTCCGCAAAAACGTTGTTACGATTATAAAGAAGATGCAAATTACATTTACGCAGCATTTGCACAACAGTACGGCGACGATCTTGTAAATTCAAAAATGCATTGGTGGGAATTTCGTGCAAAATTCCTCGGGCTTACCGATGCGACAGAATTTGTGAAAATAATGCAGTACCGCTGCACCGATATTTCCAAAATTAAAAACAAGGACGAACGGGCGCGGTTAAAAAAATTGCAGGAATATTTTTCGCTCGGATCGCAAAACACACATAAATTTGCAAATGTGAAAGAACGTGAACAAGCCATGAAAATGCGTCTGCAAAAGCGTTTCAAGGAGGTAAAAGAACAAGCTTCCAAAAAATAAATTTTACGAAAGGAATGAAAGTGATGATAAAAAATAATATCAGAAAAGCAATTATGAAAGCTGTAGAAAGCGATCATAACGCAAATGAATTATCCGGAATAATTTCCGAAATAAACGAAAATTATCCATTGATATCAGAACTTGTAAAAAACGAAAACATAACTGCTGAAATTTTATCCGCAGTAAATTCCGAAGCATATACTTCTCCGCCTGCTGTTTATGCACAGCCTGTAACCGTTTCTCCGTCATACGATCGGCAGGATATCCCCTCTTATTCCGGCAGCGAAATAAACCGCTTGATCGAAGAATTAAACAAGCCTATACAGATCGTTCTCGATAAGGACGTTCTCGGAACGGCTATGATGAATTTTAACAACCAATACAAGCGCACTACAAGGACTTAGAAAGGCTGTGAATTTATGAAAAACAGTAATTTAAAACTTATTGTCGGCGGCGTTGATGTAAGCGATCTTGCGGAACGTGAAAATTTCAGCGTAAATAAAATTTGGAATATTGCCGACTCTTTCAAAGGTTATGACGGGCAGGATATCATCATGCGAAACGGCTGGAATTACAAGATCCGTGCGGAATTAAAAAATATCCCCGACAATGTGATGTCCGCGCTGACAAATGCTCTTGATAACGACACTTTTTCCGTGACTTTCACCGATCCTCATTCACAAAGCGATGACCGCTGCACAACGGATAATTTTACCCGAAGCGAAAGCACGGGCGGCACCGTTGTTTGTGAACTTGACGACGGATTGCGTTGGGATATCGTTCTTGATATTACGTCGGAATTTCATTCCGGCAGCGGCAGCGGAGGCGGGCTTTAGCTATGAATGGATAATCGAGATCGACGGCAGAGACGTTACAGATCCAATAAGCAATTTAAAATTTACTCAGCAAACAAACAGCTTCGGCGAAAAAGGTTTTTCTATCGGTTCATTTGAATTTGATATTTTTGACACAACAGGTCTGTACAGAACTGCGATCATGAATAAAAATACCGTTCGTCTCAGAGAAAAAAATTCAAGATGTTATCCGTCAAAAACTTTTTACATTGCAAAAAGACTTGTTAATAATAATGTTTGCAGTTTTACGGCATATGATATTCTTTCGCAAACGGAAAAAGCGTTTGACAGTACGTCTCTGGGATTATTTTTTGACCGCGGTGAAAAAGCACCATGCGGAAATGTTTTAAGCGCAGTTTGTTCACAATGCGGTATAAGCGGCGGTGCAACATCATCGGGTGACGGTTTTGAATATATCAATTTTGCGCCCGAACACGTCAAGGACAAATCTTGTGCCGACATACTCGAAATGGTCTCCGAGGCAATGTGCGGAGTATGGGTGGCAAACCATTTCGATCAGATCGTTCTGTCATGTCTCGGCGAAGAATATGACACAAGTTTACATGGTTTTATTTCAAGTCAAAAATATTCGGAATTGATCCATCAGGGCAGACAGCAAATTGCAAGACTTATATGCACAAACAGTGACACCGACAAAAAAGCCGATTACGGTTTTATAACTGCCGGTACGGTCATAGAAGCCGAGTCGCCGTTCCTTGTGGCAGATACGCCGCTTGACGGGATCGTTTGCAGCAGGATCCGCAATTATGTTTACTCCGCATGGAACTGCAAAAAAGCAATTATAAATGAAATAATTTATTCCATGACAAAGATCGAATTCGGCACGGAAGAATGGGAGAAAGAAAAATTGCACGTTAAAAAAGCAGTGATAAACGTTGATAATACGGGAATATATTTTTCCGGCGGAACAGATCCGAGAAGCGATGAAGAATGGAATTATGACGAATATTTGCAGCGGGAAGTTGACACAAAAGTTCAGTATGATAAAGCCGCGGGAAATGTTTGTATCAGCAAAGAAAACGGTATACGTTTCATCAACAAAAACACTTCTTCCGCAAGGGCTGCGGGAAGTGATGAACCCGAAAAATACGGTTTCAATGTTGATGTTGGCGGCGTTACAGAATATGACGGGGCTATCGTCAGCAACAAGGTTTTTGAAACTGCGGAAAAGATCGATGATAATACCGTTCAGATAAATTACGAAGGCGGAATTTCCTACAAATACACTCTTGAAAAAGACGATGACGGGAAAATCAAATTAAAAAAAGAACGCATTAAAGAGGAGGGATCATAAAATGGCTGATTTTTCCGATGGATTTGTTCTTTCGCTGCTTCTCGGAGGTGAAAAAGATCCGGAAACTTTCCGTACATTAACGGGGCGCATTTACATTTCTTCCGATGAAGGCGGAAATTATGTATATACGGCAGAATCAACAATTTACACTAAAGAGATCAAAATAAAAAAAACACAAACCGACAAAGAAGGCAACAGTGTAGTGACCGAAACAAGCAAAACTTTTTCAAAAGAAATTATCACAAAAGTTTCTAAAATAAATGAAAACGGAGAAACCATTGATATTATGAAAACTGCTTACAGCGGAGGTACAATATCGGGATACACAGATGAAAACGGAGAAAAATTGACAGTCGGTTATTAATATTTTAAGGAGATTTTTAAAATGGCTAAAATAGGTTCCGAGTCAACGGCTATAGTCTGGGCTATAATGCATAATTGGGCTGAGAGTAAGGCTTTTAACGATTCTATGAGAGCATACAGAAAAGGCGTTACCGATGGAAATAAAGGCGAAAATCCCGGTGAATTGACCGAGGAAGGTTTTGAAGAAAATGTTGATTCTCTTAGAGATGAAGACGGAAATATAACATTTTCCTTAGATGAAAACGGTAATATTGACGGTGAATTTATGCCTTTTGCAGGTGATTTAAGAAGAGGTGTAATACTTAAATGCGGAATAAATAATGTAAATGGTGTCGAAGGCGAATACAGTGTTAAAATAAGTTTGGATTTTTCCAAATCAAGAGTTGACGAAAAGTATCATGATATCGATACAGGTGTATTAAAAATGGAATTGATCGGTCCTTCCGGCGAGATCGTTGCCCGATCAAATAGGATCTATCAAACAAACTGGTATGTAAAAGGAACATATGCAGATCCCCCCCGTTATTGGCATAACACAACTAAAATTTGGATAAATCCGTCATCAGGCAGTGTCAGAGGATGGGTTGAAGAGACTTTTAGAAGCGGAAAAGTAAGTCATTTTAATCTTGCTTTTAGTTCGGTTGTAGAGGACGGCACTTTTGGAAATCGTGATGATATATTTAATGTCATGGCTAATGCACAAACTATGATACCGGCATGAACAAAAGTGATCCCAATTTTTTAAAGAAGGTGAAAATATGAAAATAATCGATGTTTCATATCACAACGGTGATATTGACTGGCAGAAAATAAAAGCTTCGGGGATCGACGGTGTAATTATCCGCGCAGGCTACGGGAAATATACTTATCAAAAAGACCGCTGCTTTGAAAAAAATTATTCAAATGCAAAAGCAAATAATTTATATGTCGGTGCATACTGGTATTCATACGCCGAAAATACAACAGATGCAAGATCGGAAGCACTTGCATTTTTAGAGGTGATAAAAAATAAAACTTTTGAACTTCCGCTTTATTTTGATATTGAAGAACAAAAGCAGGTAAAACTCGGTAAAACAGCTTGCACCGCAATTGCAAAAGCATTTTGCGAAACAATTGAAAACGCGGGATATTTTTGCGGCGTATACAGTTATGACAGCTTTTTTACAACAAATTTTGACAGTACCATACCGGAGAAATATTCTTTATGGATAGCGCGCGTTGACGGCAAAAAGCCCCAAAGCTGCAATGTCTATGATATGTGGCAATACAGCTGGAAAGAAAAGTTTCCCGGAAATTCCTGCGATTTTGACATCAGTGAATGTTATAAGAATTTTCCGGAAATTATTAAAAATGCCTGTCTGAACGGTTTTAAAAAATTTGATACATATAAAATAACTGCCGAAATAAATAACATCGACATCTCAAAAGCCGATAAAATAAAGGCTGTTTGTCTTGGTTTCGGCATGACTGTAAAACAAGCAAAGGAGTGAATTTTTCATGAAAAATAATTTTTTAAAATGGTTAAAAGCTGCGGGAATACGCGCTTTGAAAACTGTTGCACAAACTGCCGCCGCAACGATAGGCACATCTGTTGTATTATCGGAAGTTGACTGGAAAATAGTAATTTCTTCCGCTGTATTAGCGGGAATTTTGTCAATGCTCACAAGCGCTGCAGGGCTTCCGGAGGTGGAAGAATGAACAGCGAAATTATTTCCGCACTTATCGCACTTCTCGGAACTCTCGGCGGTTCTTTCGGCGGGATAATAATTTCAAGTAAGCTGTCAAATTACCGCATCGAACAGCTTGAAAAGAAAGTTGAAAAGCACAATAATTTAATTGAACGCGTTTACCGCCTTGAACAGCATGACGCGGTCTTTGATGAAGAATTAAAGACCGCGGATCACAGGATAAGCGAACTTGAAACTGCGTTTAAATAATAAAATGACCTCGGAACGCAAAAATTCCGAGGTCTTTTATTTTGCGGAAAAATAAATTTTTTATCAGTGAGTTTGTGTGTAACCGAAGCTGTTAACGATCGCATCGATCTTTCTTCCCGCGGCGCACATAGGGCATTTTGCAGGATTATAACTCTCATAATCCGGAATATCGTCTGCATGGAAAACGCTGTTTATCTTTATTCCGTGTATTTCCGAAACGGCGCTGAATATTGCGCATACGCCTGTAAGAGTTCCGCCGTAATAATTTATGCAGTTTGCAGCCTGCTGAACGCTCTTTCCGGAAGATACGGAGGAAACGAGCAGCAGAACGTGTTTATCCCTTACAGCCTGTTGGAGATTATCGCGGAGGATTATCTGGTTATTGACGTTTTCGGGAGTAATGCAGTATATGTCGTTGCCGAAGCTGAGTCCGCGGGCGTGCTCGCTGAGTTCTTCCGCAAGGAACGCTCCCACAAGCCTCGTACTTTCAAGGCAGATAATGGCGTCTACAGGAACGGACGAATAGATCGCTCCCGCAAGTTCCTTGGCGGTCTCTTTTGCAGATCTGTAATTATTCTTGATATTGTTCAGGTCGATATAACGGTTTACATGGGAGTGGTTGGTAGTAAAATGACCGTTAACGATCTCAAATTTTATTTTGCTGTTGCTCTTTGCGGTAATTGTATTTTTGGATAAATTCATAATGGAGATCCTTTCCCGGGCGCATTAAAGCGCTGCCGTTAAAAATTTGCGTCGGAGCAAAGCCCCGTACTTGTTATTATTATATCACATATTTTTGTTGATTTCAATATAATTTTTGTACAAATTTGCATAAAATTATTCTATTTTTCGGAAAAAATATTGCTTTTGACAAAAATAGTTTAAAAAATTGCCGCGCGGTACTTGAAAAGTCGGCGGAAATGGTGTAAAATAAATTTGTATGTGCAAAAAAAAGACAGGGAAAGGATATGTGTTATGGACTGGACTAAAGTGAACATCTATACGACTTCCGACGGCACGGAGCCGGTCTGCGGCTGCCTGCTGAACACGGGCGTTACCGGGTTTGAGATAAAAGATCCCAAGGATCTGGAGGAATTTCTCGAACACAAGACCGGCAACTGGGACTATATCGATGAGGAACTTCTCGGCATGAAGGACTGCGAGACCTGCGTTACGGTCTATCTTCCGCAGAATTCACAGGGCGCGGATATGCTCGCGGCGATACGTTCGGAAATGTCCGCTCTCGGAGACCGCGACACAGAAAAAGCTTTCGGGCGGCTCTCGGTGGAACTTGACTCGGTTCGGGAAGAAGATTGGGCTAATAACTGGAAAAAATATTTCAAGCCCCTTAAAATAGGCGATAAGCTCGTTGTAAAGCCTTCATGGGAAAATTACCCCGAAACGGACGGAAGGATCATACTCGAGATCGACCCCGCTTCAAGTTTCGGAACGGGTCAGCATAACACCACCCAACTTTGTATGGAACTTCTTGAAAAATATATGAACGGCTGTCGGAAGATACTTGACCTCGGCTGCGGCAGCGGGATACTTTCCATTGCCGCAATGCTGCTCGGCGCGGAAAGTGCTTCCGCCGTGGATATAGACAGCAACAGCACAAAGATCGCTGCCGAAAATGCCGCCAAGAACCGTATTCCCGAAGGTCGGTACAGAACGTTCTGCGGAAATATCGTTACCGACAGCAGGCTTTGCGATGATATCGGCGGAGGATATGACATTATCACCGCAAATATAGTTGCGGACGTGCTTATAGCCATGTCCCCCATTTTCGGAAATTTCCTGAAAAAAGACGGTATACTTATCGTTTCGGGCATAATAACCGAACGCTGCGATGAAGTTATTTCGGCAATAAGCACCAAAGGCTTTGCCCACATTGAAACAAAGGAAAACAACGGTTGGGCAGCGGCTGTATTCAGACTTTAAAAAGGAGCCCAAGATGAAAATTATTTATTCCTCCGAAAATAAAATATTTTGCTTTGATGATGAAAATAAGTCTCTGACCGAGATCCCATGCGGAAAAATAATTAAGTACCGCGAAACCGTAAGAAGCATCCGGCAGCGTAAAGAATGGAAAACTTCCGGCAGCGGAGCGGAATTCATGGGAATGTACTCGGCGGATAACATCGATCCGGACATTCTGCCCGCAAAGATCACAGGACTCGGAGTTTGCGGCGGCGAAATTGTTTACGCGGTGAACCTTGAAGATGTGGGAAGTATTTATCACCGCAGTTCCGACCCGTCAGACGATGCGGAAGGACTTGTGCGGGCTTCAAATGACTTTGTTTTCGGTTCCTTTGACGTAAAAGACGGAAAACTTGCAGTAAGTATGGGCGCAAACCCTTCCTTCCTGCATATTGCGGTGATGGATATGCAGGGACGTTTCGATGAATACACCGACGGCGACACCATAGAGGAAGATCCCTGTTGGTCACAGACGCGGAACGGCATATATTTTTCCACGGCGGGATATGCAAGGGATCAGTACGGCAGCATTTCCGCGATCGGTCCGAGATCGATCGCTTTCCTCGACCTGAACACAAAAACAATGTCGGAAATAATTGCCGATGACGCGTATGACTTCCTTCACCCGCATGAGGACAAACAGGGAAACTTGTATTACATAAAGCAGCCCTACGGCGGCGAAAAGCCGAAAAGCGGCATAACATTCAAAGATGTTGTGATGTTCCCGTACAGGCTGATAAAAGGGCTGTTCGGATTTTTGAATTTTTTCGCAACTGTTTTCGGCGGCGAATCACTGAAAGGAAATGATAATTCCTTTGACAATACAAAAACAAAGAACCGCTCTAAAAAGGATATAATTATTGAGGGAAATATCATCAATGCCGAAAAAATGAATAAAATAAACAGTGAGTCCGATGATAATAATTCCGGAATAATGCCGCTGAGTAGAGCGCTTATAAAGCGTTCTCCCGACGGGAGCGAGGAGATCGTTAAAAAAGGCGTTCTCGATTTTAATTTGACGGAAAACGGCGAAATTATTTTTTCAAACGGACGGCATATCTCAAAAACAGACAAAAACGGAAATGAAACGCATATAACAAAAGCTGCGCTGGCAGTTAATATTTCGATAAAATAAAAAGTGAGGCAGATGCAAATTGGCTGGTAAAAAAACAAAAGATTACGGAAACGAAAGTATCACAAAATTAAAAGGCGCGGACAGAGTAAGAAAACGTCCCGCGGTAATTTTCGGCTCGGACGGCATCGAAGGCTGCGAACATTCGATATTTGAAATTATTTCAAACTCTATCGACGAAGCCCGTGACGGTCACGGAAATAAAATAATTATTTCCTATTACCGTGACAATTCCATTGAAGTTGAAGACTTCGGACGGGGCTGCCCGGTGGATTTCAACCCCACGGAAAATTGTTACAACTGGGAACTTGTTTACTGTGAACTTTACGCGGGCGGAAAATATCAGAACAACGAGAGCGGCGACTATGAATATTCTCTCGGTCTGAACGGTCTCGGCGCCTGCGCAACGCAGTATTCCTCGGAATATACGGACGTGGAAATTTACAGAGACGGTTTTAAATATAATTTGCATTTTGAAAAAGGCGAAAATATCGGCGGTTTGAAAAAAGAACCCACAAAACGCAAACAGACAGGCACACGCACAAAATGGCGTCCCGATCTTGAAGTTTTCACAGATATAAATGTAAGTCGGGAATATTTCGAGGAGACGCTCAAAAAACAAGCTGTTGTAAATCCCGGTATATCTTTCGTTTTCAGATATGAAAATGAGGACGGAAATATCGAGGAAAACACCTATCTTTACGAAAACGGTATCTCCGATTACATCAATGAGATACTCGAAAATAATTACATCACTCCCCCGCAGTTCTGGCAGTGCGAACGCAAGGGACGTGACCGCGACGACAAGCCCGAATATAAAGTAAAACTTTCCTTTGCGGTGGCTTTTTCAAATAAGATATCGCAGATAGAATATTACCACAATTCAAGTTTTCTGGAGCATGGCGGCGTTCCCGACAAAGCCGTGCAAAACGCTTTTGTTTCGCAGATCGACGCATATCTTAAAAGCAATAACAAATATCAGAAAAATGAAAGCAAGATAAAATTCGTTGATGTACAGGACTGCCTTGTGCTAATCTCATCGTCATTTTCAACGCTTACTTCCTACGAGAACCAGACCAAAAAAGCGATAACAAATAAATTCATTTATGACGCCATGACGGAATTTTTAAAGCATCAGCTGGAAATTTATTTTATCGAAAATCCCGATGACGCGCTGAAAATTGCCGAACAAGTCATACTCAACAAGCGGAGCCGCGAAAGCGCGGAAAAAACAAAACAAAATCTCAAAAAGAAACTTGCGGGAAATATTGATCTTTCAAATATGGTGCAAAAATTTGTTGACTGCCGCACAAAAGATCTTTCCCGAAGAGAGATCTTCATTGTTGAAGGAGATTCCGCCCTTGGAGCCTGCAAAACCGCGCGCGATGCGGAATTTCAGGCGATAATCCCGGTACGCGGAAAGATCCTCAACTGCCTTAAAGCGGATTACGACAAGATATTCAAAAGCGATATAATCACCGACCTTATAAAAGTTCTCGGCTGCGGCGTGGAAGTCCGCGCAAAAGCAAATAAAGAGCTTTCCACGTTCAATATCGACAATTTAAAATGGAACAAGATCATAATTGCCACCGATGCGGACGTTGACGGCTTCCAGATAAGAACGCTGATCCTTACAATGCTTTACCGCCTTACCCCAACGCTTATAGAAGAAGGATATGTTTATATTGCGGAAACTCCCCTTTTTGAAATAAACACAAAAGACAGGACATATTTTGCATATAATGAAAAGGAAAAAAGCGAGATACTTGAAATGATCGGCGATCAGAAATATAAGATCGACCGTTCAAAAGGTCTCGGTGAGAACGACCCCGAAATGATGTCACTTACCACAATGAACCCCGCTACAAGGCGGCTAATAAAGGTAATGCCCACAGATCTTGAAGCAACGGCAAATATGTTTGATCTGATGCTCGGAGATAATTTACAGGGGCGCAAAGATTATATCGCCGAATTCGGAAATCAGTATCTTGAAATGGCGGATATTTCTTAAATAAAAAAACTGCGAGGAATTATCATGGAAATAATAAAATATCCCGATGAGGAAAATTTCAATGCCGCAGTAAATGTGGACGACCCGCTTTTAGTCCTTGTTTCCCATGACGGAGAAAGGATAATAGCTTCACAGATAGACGAAGGCTTTGAACATCATATCCTTCTAAAAAAAGCGGGTTTTCCCGAAACGGACATTGATAAATATTTCCGTCTTGTTGTAAATAAAGACGGTGCGGATTGGACATTTGTATGCCCCGAAAATTACAGCACTATAACAAGAAAAGAGAAAAAAATTGAAGAATTTTTCAAGGACGGAATGAGAGTAATTCCACCTGCACTAAAGGAACTCGGTTACGATGTTCCGATAGAAATTCCCAAACGCTACAGACGACATTTTAATTTGATGAATAATTAATTGGAGTGAAAAAAATTGCCGAGAAAAAGTAAAAAAACCGAAACAAAAAATACCGCTCCCGCTTCTAACGCTTACATTGCGGGAAGCGGGATCATTGCGGAAGAACAGATAACCGATACGCTGGAAAAGAACTATATGCCCTACGCCATGAGCGTTATAGTTTCCCGTGCGCTGCCCGAAATTGACGGCTTCAAACCGTCACACAGAAAGCTGCTTTATACGATGTACAAAATGGGACTCCTTACAGGTCCGAAAACAAAATCCGCAAACATTGTCGGTCAGACAATGAAGTTAAATCCCCACGGTGACGCCGCGATATACGAGACAATGGTTCGTCTCGCACGGGGAAATGAAGCGCTCCTGCACCCTTACGTTGACAGCAAGGGCAATTTCGGAAAAGCATATTCCCGCGATATGGCGTATGCAGCTTCCCGTTACACCGAGGCAAAGCTTGATCCTATCTGCAACGAGCTTTTCCGCGATATAGACAAGGACACGGTAGACTTCGTTCCAAACTATGATAACGAGACTACCGAGCCGACTTTGCTGCCTGCGGCGTTCCCGTCCGTTCTGGTAAATGCAAACGTGGGAATCGCCGTTTCAATGGCAAGCGCGGTATGCTCCTTCAATCTGGAGGAAATTTGCGAAACGACCATCGCGCTCATAAAAAATCCCGAGCATAACGTTCTCTCAACATTGAAAGGCCCCGATTTTGCGGGCGGAGGATTTATGCTCTACGATGAGGACGAACTTGAGAAAATTTACCGTACAGGACGGGGTTCCATAAAAGTACGTTCCCGCTACAATTTTGACAAAGAAGCAAATTGCATAGAAATTACCCAGATACCGCCCACGACAACGGTGGAAGCGATAATGGACAAGATAATAGAACTTATAAAAGGCGGAAAGATCCGCGAGATCTCTTACATCAGAGATGAGACGGACATTCACGGATTGAAACTTGCCATTGACATAAAGCGCGGCGTTGACCCGGATAAACTGATGAAAAAATTATTCCGCATGACTCCGCTTCAGGACAACTATTCATGTAACTTCAACATTCTTATAGGCGGTTTCCCGAAAGTAATGGGAGTTTACGAGATACTTAACGAGTGGATAGCTTTCCGAACGGAATGTATAAAGCGCAGGACATATTTTGAACTTTCAAAGAAAAAAGAGCGTCTGCACCTTTTAAAAGGTTTGCAGAAGATCCTTCTTGACATTGACAAGGCAATAAAAATAGTCCGCGAAACGGAAGAAGAAGCGGAAGTCGTTCCGAACCTGATGATCGGTTTCGGCATCGACGAAACACAGGCGGAATATGTTGCGGAAATAAAACTCCGCCACTTGAATAAGGAGTATATCCTTAAACGCACCGCCGATATAAAAGATCTTGAAAAAGATATTGCCGAAATGGAAAGCATACTTTCCAGCGACAAAAAAATAAAGGGCATCATCGTTGACGAATTAAAGGAAATTTCCGCAAAATACAAGCAGCCCCGCCGCACTATGTTCTATTATGCCGGCGATGAGGAAGAAGAGGAGACCGAGGACGATACTCCCGACTATGCGGTAAATCTGTTCATGACGAGCAGCGGATATTTCAAGAAGATAACTCCTCAGTCGCTCAGAATGGCGGATCAGCAAAAGCTGAAAGACGGAGACGTCATGGTCTTTTCCGAAGAAGCTTCAAACAAGACCGAACTGCTGTTCTTTACGGACAAATGTCAAGTCTACAAGTCCCGTGCAAGCGAGTTCAAGGATACCAAAGCTTCCGAACTGGGAGATTTTGTACCGGTAAAGCTTGGGTTTGACGAATACGAAAATGTTTCCTCGCTTATTGCAACGAACGATTACAGCGGATATCTCATAATGATATTTGAAAACGGCAAGGCTGCGAAAGTTCCTCTAAATGCTTATGAGACAAAGACGAACCGCAAAAAGCTTACGGGTGCATATTCCGCAAAGTCCAAGCTCGTAAAGATGTTCGCGGTGGCGGAAAACACCTATATACTGCTCCGTTCCTCAAACGGCAGAGCGATAGTGTTCAACACGGGAATGATACTTCCCAAGGCAGCGCGTGACACCATCGGCGTACAGGTAATGACTCTGAAAGCAAAAGCGGTGATCGACAATGCGTACATCGTTACGGAAGAAATGGCTGAAAATGTTGAGAAATATGCTGTAAAGAATATCCCCGCGGCGGGAAATCTTGCAAAAGATCTTATTGACCCGGATCAAATAACATTTTAAAAAATAGCGGCAATTAAAATTGCCGCTCGTTTTTACCCGATATGCGTAAGTATGTATTCGGATAACTTCTCATAACCGCTCTTTTTCAGCTTTACTCCGTTCACTTCGGCATATGATGCGGGAAGTTTCCCGTCATTTCCCTTGAAAACGGTGTTTACGTCAAGGTAATACACATTCATGCTGTCGGCAAACTCCAGAAGCTTTGAATTATACTCGTCAATATCCTGATTTGCAGCCGTTCTGCTCTCATTTTCGGACGTTACGGGCAAAAGCGACATGAGATATATTTTTACGCCGCTGTCACTGTCTTTTATGTCGCCGATAAACTCTTTCAATCCGTCAAAAGAAACATTCCCGCCCGAAGCGGATATGTCATTTATTCCCACCATTATGTAAATTTTTTTCGGTGCAAGACGCATAGCCGCGTCTGACATCCCGCTTTCAACACCGTCTTCGGAAAGCGTTGCGGAACTGAAATTGGAAAGACCTATCGAATCTGACAGCAGCATATTTGCGGACTTAACATATCCGTAGTCGGAAAGCCCCGCAAGCGCTGTGCTGCCGATAAACACTGCGTCATCATAATAGTCCTCCTCTCCCCTTTCACTTGCGGGAACGGGATTTATCACCGAACTTCCGCCGCCCACGGGTTCGATGTAGACCACATCATTTGAAGCGGGTTCTATCATATCGGGCGAAACTTCAAAATCCTCTTTCATATACAGCACGAAGCATACCGCAAAACTTGCGAATATGAACAGGAAGAGAAACGATACCCTGAATTTGGCTTTTTTCTTTTCATTCTGTCTGACGACCATGCCTGCTCCTCCATTTTCTGAAAAATTCAACAAAACATTTTACTTTCAATAACATTATACACTATTTTTTTTAAAATTGCAACAACTGAAACCGTTTTTACAGATTTTTTCGTATGTTTTTGTTCAATATGAAAATCATACTTGAAAAACCGTGTAAGATGTGGTATAATTGATTTGTTCCGTTGAAAGACAGCACCGCGCAAAGACCGCTTTACGGCTTTGCCGAACATATGCGCGACGATCTTTGTGCGGTGCTGCCTGAACGAAATGTATTTTTTTACGGTAGAGGTAATCAAAATGCCCTTTGTCAAATCAAAAAGATCCCCCAAACCTGCGGCAATGATCGTTCTTAGCTTTGTGATAGTGATAGCTATAGGCTCTTTTTTGCTGATGATGCCCATTTCCTCCGAAAGCGGCAGCTTTACGGATCCCGTGACCGCGATATTTACCGCGACTTCCGCCACCTGCGTTACAGGGCTTGTTGTGGTAGATACAGGCACTCACTGGAGCATTTTCGGTCAGATAGTCATACTGCTCATGATACAGATAGGCGGTCTGGGGTTTGTAACATTGGTATCATTCTTCAACTTCCTTATAAGGAAAAAGCTGGAACTGCGTTCCATTCAAGTCGCTTCCGAGTCGATGAACACATCGGGATTTTCGGACGTAAAATTGCTGGTAAAATATGTTATCATGATCTCGGCAGTATGTGAATTCATAGGCGCATTGCTGCTGATGATCTCATTTGTTCCAAAATATGGCATAGATGGCGTCTACATATCCATCTTTGTCGCGATATCGTCTTTCTGCAACGCGGGTTTCGACATTCTCGGAGCCGTGGAAACTCCGTTTTGCAGCCTTTCTCCGTTCGCGGACGACCCTATAGTAATGATAGTCGTCCCGATGCTGATAATCGCGGGCGGACTGGGCTTCTTCGTATGGATGGATATTATAGAATACCGCAAAAAAAAGCGCCTGAACCTGCAATCGAAAATAGTTCTCACATTTACCGCGATACTTATCGCAGTTGGAACGCTTATGACGCTTTTAAGCGAATGGGGAAATCCTTCAACTATCGGCAATGCGGGCTTCGGCGAAAAACTCGTAGAGAGCTTCTTCTACTCGGTGAGTCTGAGAACTGCTGGTTTCAACACATTTGACCTCGCTTCAATGGATTCGATGACAAAACTTTTCTCCATACTGCTGATGTTCATAGGCGTTGCTCCGGGTTCAACGGGCGGCGGTATCAAGATCACCACCTTTGCAATAATAATCATGACGATCCTAAGCGTTATCCAGAATAAAAGCGATACTATTATAATGGGCAGAAAAATAGATAAGGAATCCGTTTACAAATCCCTGACGATCATTGTTCTTGCGGCGATGATAGTGGGTGCAACGGCTTTTGTGCTTTTCTACACAAATACGGGGATAGCGGGCATCGACTCGGTGTATGAAGCTGTATCCGCATTTTCCACATCTGGTCTCAGCGTGGGAGTTTCCGCAGTCAGCGGCATAATTTCACGCATAATACTCTGCCTGACAATGTTTATAGGACGTGTGGGACCCGTTTCATTCGCTATCTCGATCTCGGTCAACAGAGCGGGTATGAAGAACGAGATCTACCCCGAAGGCAAGCTTATGGTGGGATAATATGGCGGAATATACTTTTGAAACATTAAGAAATAACGTTGATATCTGCGTTTCGGACGAGCATAAGTTCGGCACGGACGCTTTCCTGTTAGCCGATCATGCCGCTCCGAGACATAAGGACAGCGTATGCGACCTCGGCACAGGCTGCGGGATAATCGCAGTGCTGATGCAAATGACATTTGCTCCGAAGATGATATACGGAGTCGATATACAGCCGCAGGCTATAGAACAGCTTAAAATCACCGTCGAAAAAAACGGTTTTGACAATATTGTCCCCGTCTGCAAAGACCTTAAAGATCTTTCGGGAGAAATACCGTTCGGAAGTATGGACGTTGTTGTGTGCAATCCCCCGTACAAAGCTTCAAAAGCAGGGATAGAAAGCCTTACAAAAGCTCAGAGGATCGCAAGGCATGAGATACTCTGCAACATTGACGACATATGCCGCACAGCTTCAAAACTCCTGAAATTCGGCGGGAAACTCTGCCTTTGCTGCCGTCCCGAACGCCTTGCGGACGTTATTTCGGCTATGAAGGACAACGGCATAGAACCAAAAGTCCTCCGCTTCGTCAGCAAAGATGCAAAGACTGCGCCGTGGCTGTTCTTAATAAGCGGCAGCAAGGGCGGGAAACCGTTCATGAAAGTCCTTCCGCAGCTTTACATCAACGGCGAGAACGGCTTTTCCGATGAACTGCTGGAAATTTACGGCGGCGGAAAGACAAACTTCCCCGCAGGATAAGCGGCGGCACTTTCCAAAGGAGATGAAAATTCATGGCGGGGAAACTTTTTGTTGTAGGTACTCCGATAGGCAATCTGGGAGATATTACCTACCGCGCGGTGGAAACTCTCAAAAGCGTTGACTTCATTTGCGCCGAGGACACGAGAGTTACACTTAAACTGTTGAACCATTTCGGTATAAAGAAAAAACTTGTCAGCTATCACGAACATTCGGTAAAACAAGTCTCGGAAGAGATAGTCGAAAGTATGCTCGCGGGAAAAAGCTGCGCCGTTGTTTCGGACGCGGGAATGCCCTGCATTTCCGACCCGGGAGAAGATCTTATCCGCAGATGCATAGAAAACAATATCCCCATTGAAGCGGTCCCCGGACCTACGGCAATGGCTTCCGCAGTGGCGATAAGCGGACTGTCATCGTCAAGATTTGCTTTTGAAGGCTTTCTTTCGGTAACAAAAAAACAGCGTTACGCTCACCTTGCCTCTGCTGCAAAGGATACGCATACGCTGATATTCTACGAAGCCCCCCATAAACTTGCAGCAACGCTTTCGGATATGCTGGAATATTTCGGCGACAGGAGAATAGCCATATGCCGCGAACTTACAAAGATCCATGAGGAAGTTCTCCGCATGACGCTTTCCGAAGCCGTCGCTTATTATGCCGACAAAAACCCCAAGGGAGAATTCGTCCTCATAGTGGAAGGCTATGTGCCGCCCGAAATAAATGAGGAACTTACGATAAACGACGCCGCAAAGCAAGCGGAAAAGCTCATCGCAGACGGAATGAAGCCTTCCGACGCCTGCAAAGAAGCCGCAAAGGCAACAGGTTTCAAAAAAAGCGACATCTACTCGATAATAAATTCAAAGAAATAACACAGATCACGAAAGGAATGTTATCCGTTGAAATATATAAAGATCTTTCTGACGTTTCTGATGTCGGCGGTCATGATGACTTCATGCGCATACGAAAGTTATGAGCTTGTCGGAAATTACGAAACGGAAACGGAGATATTACGCACGCTCGGAACAGAAAGCATTTCCGAAGAAAAAACATCTTCCTCGGAGATAAGCGGATATCCCGAAGAAACGACCGTTACGGAAAGCTATATAAACGAAGTTTCCGTTGAAAAGGACGGCAGCTACACTTCCCCCGAGGACGTTGCCGAATATATCCACACTTTCGGAACGCTCCCGAGCAATTTTATGACGAAATCCGAAGCAAAAAAACTCGGTTGGAGCGGCGGCGACCTTTGGAAATATGCCGATGGAATGAGCATAGGCGGCGACCGTTTCGGAAATTACGAAAAACTTCTCCCCGAAGCGGAAGGACGCACTTACACAGAATGTGATGTGAATTATAACGGCGGCTCACGGGGCGCGGAAAGAATAATTTTCTCGAATGACGGACTTGTTTTCTACACGGACGATCACTATGAAAGCTTTACTCAGCTTTATTAAGGACGGTCAGGAATGAAAAATATTATAATAGATCTTGAAAAATATGACGAAAAAGAAAAATTCTACGATCATATCGCGGAGCGATTGCAGTTTCCCGACTATTTCGGCAGGAACGCAGACGCGCTTTACGATCTGCTTTCGGAGAAAAGCGATCTGAAGATCACAGTCATAAACGCTTCAAAGGCGGGCGATTGGGCAAAGCCCATAATTTCCGCACTTTCCGATATAGACTTTGTAAAATTCGAGAAAAGCGGCGCGGAAATGAAACGCTCCGATTTCTTTTATGAACTTCCCGAGGAACTTATCGCGCAGACTCCCATTGAGCCGAGGGATCATTCCCGTCTGCTGAAAGCAGACCGAATTACGGGCGAAACGGAAAATTCCCATTTCTACGATCTGGGAAAATTCCTGAAAAAAGGCGATCTTCTGGTAATGAACGATTCCCGCGTTCTGC
Source organism: uncultured Clostridia bacterium (assembly GCA_947625915.1). Lineage (GTDB taxonomy): Bacteria > Bacillota > Clostridia > Oscillospirales > Ruminococcaceae > RGIG8773. Next base: position 44,104 of record CANQPX010000007.1, on the reverse strand, counting down.
CCGCAAGACTTTTCGGCATAAAGGAAGGAACCGGCGCAGTGGTGGAATTCCTGCTGCTGGAGCAAAAAGGCGATAAGATCTGGGAAACTCTTGTCCGTCCCGGAAAAAGAGCAAGACCGGGCATGAGATTTTCCTTCGGCGACGGACGGCTCACGGCGGAAATACTGGAAACCGTCGAGGGCGGCAACCGTATAGTTCGGTTTGAATGTGAGGGAAATTTCTTTACCGCTCTCGAAGATGTGGGACAGATGCCGCTGCCGCCGTATATTACGAAAAAACTCGAAGATAAAGAGCGTTACCAGACGGTATATTCGCGGGAACTCGGTTCATCGGCAGCACCCACCGCGGGACTGCATTTCACAAAGGAAATGCTTGCAGAACTGAAAGATATGGGAGTAAACCTTGCCTATGTAACGCTTCATGTGGGGCTGGGGACTTTCCGTCCTGTCAAGGAGGACAATGTTATTGACCATAAAATGCACAGCGAACATTTCTCCATGCCGGAAGAAACTGCGGAGCTTATCCGCAGAACAAAAGCAAACGGCGGACGGGTAATTGCTGTGGGGACGACTTCCTGCCGCACACTGGAGAGCATTGCCGCAAAATACGGCGAAATAAAAGCCTGCGAAGGGCAAACGGATATTTTTATCTACCCCGGGTTTGAGTTCAAAGTCCTTGACGGGCTGATAACCAATTTCCACCTGCCCGAAAGTACGCTGATAATGCTGGTATCGGCTTTCTTCGGCTACGAAAACACCATGAACGCTTACAAAAAAGCCGTTGAGGAACGGTACAGGTTTTTCAGCTTCGGAGACGCGATGCTGATAATATGATCTTCTGAAAGGATAAAATATGTACACTCTTTTGAAACAAGAAGGAAAAGCCCGCAGAGGAAAATTTGAGACCGTTCACGGGACTTTTCAGACGCCTTGCTTTATGAATGTGGGAACAGCCGCCGCAATAAAAGGCGGTGTGTCTTCAATAGACCTGCGGGAGCTGAAATGTCAGGTGGAACTCTGCAATACCTATCACCTGCACGTCCGCCCGTCGGATAAAGTTATAAGGGAAATGGGCGGGTTACATAAGTTCATGAACTGGGACAAGCCTATCCTGACGGACAGCGGCGGATTTCAGGTGTTTTCCCTCGCAAAACTGCGGAGCATAAAGGAAGAAGGCGTTTACTTCAATTCCCATGTTGACGGCAGGAAAATTTTCATGGGTCCCGAGGAAAGTATGCGGATACAGTCAAATCTCGGTTCTACGATCGCAATGGCTTTTGACGAATGTGTGGAAAATCCCGCTTCCCGCGAGTACAGCAAAAATTCCTGCGACAGAACGGTGCGCTGGCTCGTTCGCTGCAAAGAGGAAATGGAACGCCTTAACGCTTTGCATGATACGATAAATAAAAAGCAGCTGCTTTTCGGCATAAATCAAGGCTGCACATTTGAAGATCTTCGGATAAAACATATGGAGCAAATTGCCGCGCTTGATCTTGACGGTTACGCTATCGGGGGGCTTGCCGTCGGAGAACCCACGGAAGAAATGTACCGCATCATCGAAGCCGTTGAACCTGTTATGCCGAGTAACAAAATACGCTATCTTATGGGCGTGGGAACTCCTACAAATATTATCGAAGCGGTTTACAGAGGCGTCGACCTTTTCGACTGCGTTATGCCGAGCCGAAATGCCCGCCACGGTACGGTCTTTACATGGAGCGGCATAATGCATATCTCAAATCAGCGTTATGAAACAGATCCGCTGCCGCTTGATACGGAATGTGACTGCCCAACTTGCAGGAATTTTTCCAGAGCATATATAAGACACCTTTTCAAAGCGGGAGAACAGCTTGCGGGACGGCTGACGGTAACGCACAACCTTTATTTTTACAACACGCTCATGGAAAAGATACGCGGCGCTCTCGATAACGGAACTTTCGGAGAATTCCGCGAAAAGTATTCTTCCCTGCTCGCTTCCCATGTGTGATATGCTTTTTGCCCGCGCGGGATAAGCAAAATTATTTTATCTTTGCAAAAACTATTGACAAACGTTCTGCAAACGTATATAATGTATATATCAGCGCTGCTGATGTACCCGATAGAGGCGCAGTAAAGATGAGTACCGTTCCAAAGGCTGCCAAGCCGCTCGTATGGTCCGGGGAAGGCAATACTGCCGAAGGAAAACGCCGCGGCTGGCGTTTCCCTGATCCTATGCCGAACAGGTATGGGATTGTCATCATTCTTATATGATGGAGTGCTATCGACATTTTATGTCAGTATTTCTATTGTATAACATGATTTATCGGTCTTAAAAAACCGATTTTTTTATTATCTGTAAAAGGAGCAAAAGTTATGAAAAAATTCAATGTAGGAATTATCGGCGCAACAGGTATGGTAGGACAAAGATTTTCACTTCTTCTGGAGAACCACCCTTGGTTCAACGTTGTGGCAGTTGCCGCTTCTCCCAGAAGCGCGGGAAAACGCTATGAGGACGCAGTCGGCGCAAAATGGGCTATGACCTCCCCTATCCCCGCTAATATCAAGGATATGATAGTTATGGATGCAACTGCCGACATAGATAAGATCGCTTCTATGGTAGATTTCGTTTTCTGCGCGGTTGACATGAAAAAGGACGAGATAAAAGCTCTTGAAGAACGTTACGCAAAAGCCGAGTGTCCCGTTGTTTCAAACAATTCCGCTCACAGAGGAACTCCCGATGTTCCGATGGTAGTTCCCGAAATAAATCCCGAGCATATAGAAATAATCAATGCCCAGCGCAAGCGTCTCGGTACAAAGCGCGGTTTTATCGCTGTTAAGTCAAACTGTTCGCTGCAAAGCTATGTTCCCGCACTTCACCCGCTGATGGCGGAATTCGGCGTTGAAAAGGCACTTGTATGCACATATCAGGCTATAAGCGGCGCAGGAAAGACTTTTGACACCATGCCCGAGATAGTTGACAACGTTATCCCTTACATAGGCGGCGAAGAGGAAAAATCCGAACAGGAACCTTTGAAGATCTGGGGTCACATCGAAGGAGACAAGATAGTTAACGCTTCCGAGCCGTCAATTACCGCACAGTGCTTGAGAGTTCCCGTTTCAGACGGACACACGGCAGCGGTTTTCGCTTCATTCAAGAAAAAGCCCACTAAGGAACAGATGATAGAAGCATGGAAAAATTTCAGCGGCGTTCCGCAGGAACTTAAACTTCCCTCCGCGCCGAAGCAGTTCCTTTACTACTTTGAGGAAGATAACCGTCCGCAGGCAAAGCTTGACAGAATGCTTGAAAACGGCATGGCTGTTTCCATCGGACGTCTCCGCGAAGATACACAGTATGACTACAAGTTCGTATGCCTTTCACACAACACCCTTAGAGGAGCGGCAGGCGGTGCTGTTCTTATGGCTGAACTTCTTGCGGCGAAAGGATATTTTGACTGATGAGCATTACAATTCGTCAGGCTGAAGAAAAGGACGTTCCCCGCATTGTTGAGCTTACAAAAGAACTTGCGGAATATGAACATCTTTCGGAGTTTTGCAGTATCACGGCTGAAATGTTCGGCAAACTTATTTTTGAGGAACATTCGCTGAACGTTCTTTGCGCTGAAAAAGACGGTGTAATTATCGGTATCGCTTCCTATTATTTCTATAAAATTTCCACCTTTTCGGGGAAGAAAGTTTTGTATCTTGAAGATCTCTACATAATTCCCGAAGAGCGCGGACAAGGCATCGGCACACAATTTTTTGCGGAACTTAAAAAGACCGCGAAAAATTCTCAATGCGGAAAAATAGAATGGAAATGCCTTAAATGGAACGAGCCGTCCCTTACTTTTTATGACAAACTCGGCGGACAGCGCGATGAAGAATGGATAACGTTTAATATAAGTTTCTGAAAAAGAAAAGTCTCCGAATAACAGAGACTTACAGTCACATATTAAAAATATCGGAATGTGTCCCGGTGTCGATAAGGGTAAGCGTCAAGATCTTGTTTTCAAGCATATACACAAGCAGCCAATCCGGCGCAATATGACACTCCCTGAAACCTCTTTGCTTTCCGTGAAGCGCATGATCCTTGTATTTTTCTTCAAGCTGCTTTCCCTGACGAAGCATATCCACAACATTATCAAGAAGAGAAATATCAAGTCCGCGTTTCATCATCAGCTTGTAACTTTTTTTATAAGCCGATGTGAATTTAACGGTATACATCAATCTTCAAGCAGTGCAGCTTTAAGTTCATCCATTGTAGTATACCCTTTAACGTCAGGGTCAGAGGATATACGGCGGGCTTCTTCCATTGCCGAAAGAGTCTTTTCGCTGTAAGAAGGTATCTCCACCGCGAAAGGCAGCCCGTTATGAAGAATACACTGATGAAGGAACAAATTTACCGCACCGGACATATCAAGTCCGAGAGTGCTGAAAAGTTCGGACGCTTTCTGTTTGGTTTCCAAATCTATCCGGATCTGAGTAGGAACAGTTGCCATACAGACATCTCCTTTATTATTTTCTGTTTTTATTATACGTCTTTTGGTTTACAATGTCAAGCATTTGCAATTAGAAATATTTAGAATTTATGAAAGGATGAAAGCTATGAAAAAAACAATTTTTACCGGCGCGGGAGTTGCGATAATAACTCCTATGAACGCCGACGGTTCAATAAATTACGAAGAATTCGGCAGGATCATTGACGATCAGATCGAAAATCAGACCGACGCGATAATAGTTTGCGGTACAACGGGAGAATCTTCCACAATGACAGACGAAGAACACGTTGAATGTATCCGCTATTGTGTTGAAAGAGTTAATAAACGCGTTCCCGTTATTGCAGGAACGGGAAGCAACGACACAAGATATGCCGTCGATCTTTCCAAAGAAGCCGAAAAACTCGGCGCGGACGCTGTTCTGCTCGTTACTCCGTATTATAACAAGACTTCCCAGCGGGGACTTGCGGCGCATTTCACAGCAATTGCCGACAGCATACACATTCCCGCGATACTTTACAACGTTCCTTCAAGAACAGGCGTGAATATTTCCCTTGATACATACAAGGAACTTTGCAAGCATGAAAATATTGCCGCAACAAAAGAAGCAAGCGGAAATATTTCCGCAATTGCAAAGATCATCGAAGAATGCGGTGAGTACATGGACGTTTACAGCGGAAATGACGATCAGATCGTTCCAATAATGTCTCTCGGCGGAAAAGGCGTTATCAGCGTACTTTCAAACGTTCTGCCCAAAGAAACTCACATGATAACAAAATATTGCCTTGAAAACAATTTTGCCGAAGCTGCAAAACTCCAGATAAAATATCTGAAACTGGCAAACGATCTGTTTATGGACGTTAACCCTATACCCGTGAAAGAAGCTATGAACATTTTGGGTTGGAAAGCGGGAGAATGTCGCTTGCCGCTTTTGAAAATGGAACAGAGCAAGATAGAAAAACTTGCCGCAACTATGAAAGAATACGGTCTGATAAAGTAATTTTAGATTGGAATGATGAAAATGGTAAATGTAACTGTCTGCGGAGCAAACGGAAAAATGGGAAAGGTCATAGCATCGGTGATAAAAGACCGCGATGACTGCAAAATCATTTCCGGCATCGACATCAACACCGCGCCTGCGGAAACCTTCACAGTTTATTCAAAGCCGCAGGAACTTCCACAGAAGCCGGACGTTATAATAGACTATTCCCACCCGTCCTGCCTTAACAGCCTGCTTGAATACTGTCTTTCCACGGGAACGGCGGTGGTGATCGCCACAACGGGTTACAACGAGGAACAGATCGCCGCCATAAAAAAGGCTGCGGAGGAAATTCCGGTGTTCTTCACGTTCAATATGTCGCTGGGAATAAATCTGCTTTGCAAGCTTGCAAAAAGCGCGGCGGAAGTTCTGGGCGGACAATTTGACATTGAGATAGTTGAAAAGCATCACAACCAGAAGATAGACGCTCCCAGCGGAACGGCGATAATGCTTGCAAACGCCATAAACGAGACTCTTGACAACAAGTACAATTATGTTTACGACAGACATTCCCAACGCAAAAAGCGCGACAGGAACGAGATCGGTCTCCACTCCGTCCGAGGAGGAACGATAGTCGGCGAGCATGAGATCATTTTTGCGGGACGTGATGAAGTTATCACGCTTTCCCACTCGGCGGCTTCAAAGGAAGTTTTCGCGGTAGGTTCGGTAAATGCGGCGGTATATCTTTCCGAATGTTCCGCAGGGCTTTACGACATGGCATCGCTTCTGAACAAGTAAAATTATTGAATAAGCACTTCCCCGCTTTCCGTGAAAAGAGAGCGGGTATACTTTTTTAACAATTAATTTTGAACATTGATGATAAATTTTGATAAAATTGTTGACTTTTTAAATAAAAATATGTTATAATTGTTTTACATATGAACGTATATCGCCAACCGCCTTGTCGGTTTTCATAATTTTTTTATATGGGAGGAATTTTATGGAACAGACTCTGAACTTCGGAAGCTATTCCGCTTATAAGGATACCGTTTCCGAATTGACCGAAAACCTCAGCCAGCTTAAAGAATACTGCGAAGAGATAGGTCTCGACCATACCGCAAGATCTATCGGCGAAACTATCGACAAAGCCGCAAGTGAACACTTTGAAGTCGCTATCGTCGGCGAGTTCAAGCGCGGTAAAAGTACACTCATTAACGCTCTCCTCGGTCAGGAAGTCCTTCCTGCCGACGTTCTCCCCGCTACCGCTACTCTTAACAGAGTTACATACAGCGAAGATCCTTACGTTGTCGTAGAATACAAATCAGGCGAAACAGAACGCGTCGGCATTGATCAGCTCGAAAATTATGTTACAAAACTTTCCTATGAGTCGGAAAAAACTGCCGAGACCGTAAAGCAGGCTACCGTTTATTACGATACAGACTTCTGCAAAAATAATGTGGATATAATCGATACCCCGGGTCTTAACGATGATGAACAAATGACTAACGTTACTCTCTCCATTCTCCCCGAGATCGACGCGGCAGTGTTCGTTATCAGCGCAAATTCGCCTTTCTCCCAATTTGAAAAGGAATTCCTCGAAAAACGTATGCTCACAAGCGATATGGGACGTATCATCTTCGCGGTGAACTGCTTTGGCACTTTCTCAAAAGAAGATGAGGACAGGATCGTCGAAACTGTCGAAAAACGTATCGGCAGCTACGTTATGGAAAAAGCTAAAATGGTCATGGGCGAGGATTCCAAAGAATTTGCTGTCTACAAGCGCAAGATCGGCAAACCCAAGGTAATAGGCGTTTATGCCAAAAAAGCTCTTATGGCTAAGGAAAGCGGCGACGCCGCAATGCTCGCGGAAAGCAACTTCCCTACCTTTGAAAGAGTTCTTGAAACTATGCTCACTCAGGAGCGCGGCGCAATTACCTTGCAAATACTTGCAAACAAGATCATAAGTTCAGGCTCGGAACTCATTAATTCTATAATTATCAGGGAAAATTCCCTTATGATGGAAACTGATGAGTTTATGGATAAATATACCGCCGCTATCGAGGAAATAGACGATATCCGCACCAAAAAACGCGCCGAGTTCGTTCGCATAAACGATGCGGCAAATAAAGTTTTTGAAGGCTTGCAGCCTATCCTTGACAGCTATTGGGTGCAGATCGAAGAAACTGCCATGAAAGTTATTGACGACTATCCAATGGGCGCGGACGACCTCAAAAAAGATAAGCTGAAGATCGTTTATTCAAGACTTACAGACAGGATAAAAGACAATATCGAAAATAAAGCCCAACTCATCTGCGAACAGATACAAAATGAGATAAACGTTGCTCTCAGCGATGAAGCGATAAGGCTCCAATCCTTTGAGGACGAATTCTTCGCTTCGGTAAGCAGGATACAGAAAATGTTCTCGGTAACGCAGAAACATTCCCGCAACGGCGGCGTTCTGGATCAGATAATCGGCGTAGCTATAGGAAGCGTCGGCACGGGCGGTCTGTTCATCGGTTTCCGTGAAGCGGGCATAAAAGGCGCGCTCCTCGGAGGTCTTACGGGACTTACCACTTGGCTCGCAACTTCTTTCCTGCTGGTAACTACCATCGTGGGCGGAGCTTTCCTCTCCCCCGCGGGACTTTGCCTTATGGCGATAGCGGGACTTGCGGGAACTTTCACGGGCAAATTCTCCGTTGACAAACTTCTCGTTCAGGAAAGGATAGACAAATACAAAGCAGGCTTCAAGCAAAATGTTAAAAAACAGTTCCACGAAATGAAGATATCCAGCGACTTCACCGAAACGGTCCGTCAGCAGGTATTCTCTTCCTTCCAAGGACTTAAAACCAAGATCGAGGACGAAACTGAAGTTATCCTCCTCGATACACAAAAGACCCTTGACAGCCTTAACCAACTCAAAGCCGAAAGAAAATCCATGTCAGACAGCGAAAAGGAAAAACTCCAGTCGATCGCGGAATATACAGGCGGACTTCTTGCGGAAACTTATAATCTCCATAAGATCCTTACGGAAGCTATGGAATGATACGATATTATTTTCTACTTTCTAAGGAGGTTTTTCATAATGTTTGATGCATCGGAAAATGCGGAATATAATCCGCTTCTCGATATAGAAACAAGTTTTGCGGCTTACCTTAACGCCCGTACGCGCTCCTTCAAAAGCCATATAGTCGGCGGAATGGTGGACTACGCTTTTGACGCGGACTTTTCGGTAAAACAGAAGATAACGGCTTTTTCCGCATGGTCAAAAGTCTACAAAAACATTATAAGCAAAGATATACCAAATAAAGTCAAAAGACTTTTCCAGTCTACGGACGTTGCGGGTTCACTTAAATTTCCTGAAATTTACGGCATAGTTCAGGTCTGCGCAGAAAGGCTGCAGATAAGCGTTCCTACGGTATATGTGCGGAACGCTCCCGATAAATGCGAGATATATTCCATTACTTCGGAGGACGTTGAACCTTGTATCGTTGTAACAACGGGACTTTCGGAAAAATGCACAAAGGACGAACTGCGTTTCCTCATCGGCTGCGAATGCGGTCACATACAGAATAACCACTGCATTTTTACCATGGCTGCGCCATACTTCGGCATAGACCTTTACGAAGAAGCGGAAGACCCGGGAAACTTTGAAAAAGGCAGTTCCGCAAAGCAGATAGCGGGAACTATTTCGGAATGGATAAAACTTATGGATATCACCGGCGACCGCGCGGGCATGATCTGCCTTAACGACCCGCAGGCTTATCCGATGATAATGGCGGGACTTTACAATAAAGGGATATTCAGCTTCTACGGCAGCGAAAAGGCTCTCGACCTTAACGAACTTCTGGATCAATATGAGATACTCCACAAGACCCCCGCAAGAAGTATCAATATCCCTGAAAGCTGTTCCCCTATCGAAAGAAGGATACTCGCAGGACTGGAATTCCTCAGCTGCGACCTGCTTTATAACTGGCGGGCAGACCTTGATAAAAATGATATCCATACGATCAACAAACAGGCTCTTGAAGTAAGATGCGAAATAATTCTTGACGCTGTAAAAGGAGGTGTCTGATATGCCCGAAAATACAGAACACGAAGTTTCTATGAGTTATTCTGCGGCAGAACCGGATATCGAAAACGTTCAGAATAAACTCAGATCTCTTCTGACAAACAAGCCTCTTTGCAAAATACTCGGCGATGAATTCACGAACCATCTCCGCGATTGGGATACAGCTATAACAAAACGCCGCACAGAACCTTTCTCACTCGTCGTTCTGGGTGACTTCAAGCGCGGAAAAAGCACCATTATCAACGCTATACTCGGTAAGTCCATCGCACCGGTAAACGTTGCGCCGGAAACATTTACTATAAATTCCATCAGTTACAGCGAAACTCCAAAAGCGGAAGCTGTACTCAAAAACGGTCAGAGGATAAGCCTTGCGGCGGACGATCTTGTCCGCGAAAAGCTTGAAAAACTTATGCGGGCATTTCCCGACACGCTGGATCACATAGATATAAGAGACAATGCGGATATACTTAAAGAGATACGGATAGTCGATACTCCCGGTCTCAGCGATCTGGATTGTCTCGATAAACAGGTACAGGATTATCTTGTAAATGCAGATGCGGTGATATATGTTGCAAGTGCGCTTTCCCCTTTTTCGGAATCGGAACAGTTCTTTCTGGCAAGTCATATCCGCCCTCTCAGTTTCAGCAAATTGTATGTGCTGGTCAACATGATAGACGCCATGAATTCTCAGGAAGATATAGAAAAGATCCTTAACCGCATAAACGAACGCTGCGAAGCTATCATGCCGAACGCTTTTGTTTACGGCGTGAGCGGCATAGACGAGTACCGCAGGAAGATCGGTCTTAACCGCCCGGATATAAAAGGTTTCCAAGAATTTTACGAAAATGAGTTCCTGAAATTTGAAATGTCTTTAAAGCGCGAGATCATCATGCAGAAAGATATCATCCGCACTCAAAGGGTACTTACAATGCTCAACCTGATGATAAAAGATACCGCGGCAAGGATACATATGATCTACGACATGATGGCTGTTGACCGTCAGAAACTTGACGACATATCCCAAAGCATCGAACATGAATGTTCCGCACTGGCAAATGTTCTCGACGGCAAAAGACCAAAGATACTGCTTAGTATAACGGAAATGCAGCAGGAAGCCGAACAGTGGATGTACGGTTTCTTCTCAAAACTCAGAGAAAGTATCCTCGAGAGCCGTCAAACAACTTCTCCGGAAGATATCGATAAGTATTTCTACTCTTACCTTGTGGATAAAGTCGGCGAAGCTTACAGAAGATGCCTTGACATACACTGGCAGCGGCTGAACGCTATAATTGCACAGCTCGGCTCGGAACTTTCCAAAAAACTCGGCATATCCGCGCTTGCGGAAGATAATGAAATGTCGGTGGAAAATTCTTTCGATGATTTGAATATGCTCGTTTCAAAGTCGGTAATGGGCGCGGCTTCCGCAGGCAGCAGCGACGCTTTCCCCAGCGGAACTATGTCGTCTTTCAAAAATATCCTCCACAAAAAACGCCAGACGGATATTATAGATACTGCACTGGAAAATTACGACGACATAAGGAACAGCACTCTCAAAGACCTGAAAGCCGCTTACAAAACTATGGAAGAAACTGCAATAAGGCAGCTTGACAACCTTTACCAGACGCAGGTAAATGTGAGCCGCGATACTTTGAACCATGCTATGGAAATGTCTTTGGATATAAGCAATACTTCCGTAAGGAAATATCTCGAAGAAGCGGCCGACGTACTTCGCGGTGCGGCAAAGATCCTTATGAAATACGCATAAACAAATTTCTTAACGCCAATCACAGCATAAGGCATATATGCATATTATAATGCAGGGGCGGAGCGCAGCTCTCTCCTGCATTTTATTTTCGCAGCACTCTCCTTCCGCCCCTAAACGGAATGGAAAGGAGATATGCCGCACAGCAGACGGCATTATCATGAAATGATGAAAAAATATACTATAGCTTTCAGTTCAGTTACTATCGCCATGAAAGCTCAGAGCATCTTCCGTAATATGGGGTACAGGGCGGATGTTATCCGCACACCGAGAAACCTTTCTTCCGGCTGCGGATACAGTCTGCTCTTTTTCGGCGATATAGAAACTGCTGTGGAAATTCTTGAAAACAGAGGAATAAAATTCAGATCGATAATGGAAAACTTCCAATAATGAAAGGGATACACTATTTATTCCCGGATAATATTTTTATCGGAGGCTTCGGATCATGATAAATTTTGACAATTCCGCTACCTCTTTTCCCAAACCCGCCGCTGTAAAGAAAGCTTTTATTTCCGCGCTGACGCATTACGGCGGCAATCCGGGAAGAAGCGGACATATGCTTTCCATAAAGACCGCCGAAGCAGTATATTCGGCAAGAACTGCCGCTGCGGAGTTTTTCGGTGCGGAACCGGATAATACCGTATTTGCGCTGAACTGTACCCATGCACTGAATATGGCAATAAAAGGCACCGCTTCGGAAGGCTGCCACATAATAATTTCCTCACTGGAGCACAATTCGGTGCTGCGCCCTGTCCATGCGCTTTTTAAACAGGGAAAATGCACATACAGCATTGCAAAAGTCTGCGGAAATGACAGCGATACGCTGGAAAATTTCCGTAAGCTCATTACTCCGAAAACAAAGATAATTGCCTGCACGCTCGGTAGCAATGTTACAGGGCAGATACTTCCATACCGCGCCATTGGGGAACTTTGCAAAAACAAAGGGATATGTTTCATTGCCGACGGTGCGCAAGCCTGCGGAGTTATACCGATAAAGCTTTCGGACGGGATAAACATTCTTTGTACGGCAGGTCACAAGTCGCTTTACGGTCCAAGCGGAACGGGACTTCTTGTTACAGACGGAAAATTTGACATTTCCCCAATTGCCGAAGGCGGAACGGGAAGTCTTTCAATGGAACCCGATCAGCCGGATATCCTCCCGGACAAACTCGAAGCGGGAACTATCAATACTGCGGGTGCTATCGCATTGGGAGCAGGTATCGGTTTTATAAACAAACTGGGAATAGAAAATATCTATGAACACGAAAACAGGCTTTGCGAAAAACTTATCCGCGCGCTTAAAACCATGCGCGGAGTAACGGTATACCGCGATGCGAAAGTAAATAATTACCTTCCGATAGTTTCTTTCAATATTCACGGCTTGACGGCGAACGAAGCTGCGGCAATACTGAGCGATATGGGATTTGCGCTTCGCGGCGGACTTCACTGTTCGGGGCTTGCGCATACGTCTCTGGGAACAGTTCCCGACGGAACGGTAAGATTTTCCCCGTCTGTTTTCAGCACCGAAAGCGAAACAAACGCGCTGATCTACTCTATAAAAAAGATCTCCTCCAAATTACAGTAGGTTTATGTAAATACCCCGCACAGCAAATAACAGCTCTGCGGGGTATTTTTAATATTTTTCGGCAAACAATATTTTAGTCTGTTTAGCCGTTAAGACCCTGCTTATAAGCAGAGATCATTTTCTTTACCATCTGACCGCCGATAGAACCTGCTTCTCTTGAAGTAAGGTCGCCGTTATAACCGTTCTTGAGGTTAACGCCGACTTCGTTTGCAGCTTCCATCTTGAAGCGCTCCATAGTTTCTTTACCCTTCTGAGAATTTACATCTTTCATTGTTATTATCTCCTTACATAACAAATTTATATTTTATTCGCATTTCTGCGAGCTGTAAACCGCGTTTTGAGGTTTGCCTTAGTATTATTTACGGTCATAAATGCATTATGTGAGGTAATTTAATGAATGATTTCCACAAGCAGGCTGAAACCGCGGGCTTTTCGGCATATTTTTCTATTTTTCGTATATTAAGAATTAGTATGGATCCAAAACGATCTTAAATTTTTAAAAACTATTGATTTTTGAGCATAGTTGTTATATAATATAAATATAAAGTTTAAGAAGGTGGATATATGTCAAATTTAAATCCAAGATCTTTAAATAATTCAGATCCGATAGATAATCTCACATTAAAAAGGTTTTCCGAACGTATACAACGCGAAAATAACGAACGCCGGAAAAATGGTATTCCTATTGCCAGATTTGATGCTAAAAAAGGTATAGCATATATGGAATATTCCGACGGGAGAAAAGTCTATGCAGATAAAACCTAAGATCGTTGTTTTTGCAGGTCCAAACGGTTCGGGAAAATCAACAATAACCGATAACTGTAACATATGCGGGAAATACATAAATGCTGATGTTATTCGATCTCAGAATAACATCACCGAATATGATGCCGCCGTTTATGCTGAAAAATTACGTGAGTCATGCCTTGAAAATCATGAAGATTTTACTTTTGAGACAGTTTTATCCACAGAGCGTAATTTAAATTTGCTGAGAAGAGCTAAAGCCGGCGGATACTTCATAAGGGGGTTTTATGTGCTTACTTGTTCAGCTGAAATAAATGTTTTAAGAGTTCAGTCAAGAGTCCAAAGCGGTGGACATGATGTTCCTGAAGATAAAATACGCAGCAGATATAAAAAAGCACTTGGACTTCTTCCCGAATTTATTGACGTGTGCGATGTATGTTCAGTTTATGATAATTCTTTGGAAGTACCATGTCGAATATACAAAAAATACCATGGTGAAATATATAATGAAAATGAAGTATGGTCAAAGAGATCAATTTTAGAACTTATCAAAGGAAAATATGCTGATAAAAAATAAAAGACAGGCTCGCCTGTCTTTTATTTTCCCATAATTTTCAGCGCGCACTTTACTCCGTCAACAGCTGCGGACATTATCCCGCCCGCATATCCTGCGCCTTCGCCGATTGGATAAAGCCCTTTCAGCGAAACAGATTCCATGCTTTCGCTGCGGGTGATCCTTACAGGCGATGATGTGCGCGTTTCGGGCGCGGTAAGAACTGCTCCCATGTCTCCGAAACATTTCATTTTATGAGAAAATTTTTCAAGTCCGATCTTCAGCATATCCGTAATAAATTCGGGGAAAAGTTCATTCAGATCACATTCCGTGACTCCGACGCCGTATGTCGGAATGACCGATGCTCCCGAAAGTCCGCCTTTTCCGTTCAGAAAATTTCCCACCGTTGAAGCGGGGGCAAAGTAATTTTTTCCGCCGAGAATGTATGCTTTCCGCTCGATCATGCGCGCAAACTCCACGCCGTCAAGCGGGTCGCTGCCATAATCTTTCGGCGAAACAGAAACGGCAACTGCGGAATTTGCATTTTTTCCGTCTCTGGCAAAAACACTCATTCCGTTTGTAACAACAGTTCCCATTTCGCTTGACGCGGGAACTACCGTTCCGCCGGGACACATACAAAACGTATATGCCGCACGTTCTCCCAAACGGTATGAAAGTTGGTATTCCCCTTTCGGAAGATTCGGATCGCTGAAATGCTTTCCGTAAAGCGAACGGTCCACCGCTTCTTGTGTATGCTCTATCCTTGCGCCAACCGAAAAAGGTTTCGGCTCAAGGAAAATTTTTTTGCGCAGCAGCATTTCAAATGTATCTCTTGCGCTGTGACCTATTGCCATAACAAGTGCGTCACAGGGTATGATCTCTCCGCTTTCAAGCGTAACGGAAATAACTTTCCCGTTTTCGGAATTTATATCCGCAAGTTTTGAATTGAACCTGACCGTTCCGCCAAGTGAGATTATTTTTTCGCGAACGGTCTTTACAACATTTCTTAGCAGATCCGTTCCGATATGCGGCTTTGCTTTGATGAGTATTTCTTCCGGAGCACCTGACTCTGCAAGTTTTTCCAGAACATATCCGCAAAGCGGATCGTTTATCCTTGTGGTAAGTTTTCCGTCGGAAAATGTTCCCGCGCCGCCTTCTCCGAACTGGATATTCGTTTCGGTATCAAGAACGGCATTTTTTGCAAATTTATCTACCGCTTTTACCCTGCTGTCAACATCTCCGCCGCGCTCCGTTATTATCGGAGAAAATCCATGCTCCGCAAGTACAAGTCCCGCAAACATTCCCGCAGGACCGAAGCCTGCGATAACGACTTTTTTATCCTTGTTTACGGGATTTACATCAAGTGAAACGCGGCGTTCCGCTCTTGAACAGAACGGGAATTTTTCGCAGAGACGTTCTTCATAGCGGGGATCTTCAAGTTCGATCCGTACCGATGAAACAAGCTTTATATGCTCGTTGTTCCGAGCGTCAACAGAAGTTTTGTGTATTCCCGAACGAACGGTCAGGCGTTTATCTATGCCGACAGTTTTTAGAGCCTTTTTTATAATTTCGCCGCTGTCTGCCGAAATATCCGTTTTTATCTGTGAAATTATGACTGCCATTTATTGATCTTCCCTCAATTTTGCTTCAATGGTGGCTTTCGGTGAAAGTGCGCCGTCAGAACCTATGCACCATATATCGCTGTGTGACGGTATGCTGAATGTTATAGGCAGCTTGTCATATCCACCGCCGTCATAGTCAAGCATATCTATCTGTGCGATAACATCTATGCTGCTGATCTGTTCCATTGAACTTTCAGGACCTATAAATGTCGGCGTAACTCCCGAGGTAACGATATTGAAATCATATCCCGACGGAGCATTTACAAGCTGTATCGAAGAATTTGTAAAGTGTATCGAGCGGCGTACAAGTCCTTCCGACGGACATTTTACGACCACGGTATGCACCTCGTTAAGATCTTGATAACCTTCCGGCAGAAAGTCGTCCGTTGAAAATGTGAATTCCGAGCCTATATCCACTTCGCGCATATCTATCGTTCCGATATCGAGAGAATCCCTTGAATTTTCTCCCAGAACGGCAACTTCAAGTTCCGAAACGGAAAATTCCAGCTGTTCCTTGAATTGATCGGTGTTAAAGCTTTCGGGAGCGTTTGTTATACGGACGTTAAGTTTTACCGTTCCTTTGGTATAAACGGGAACATGGACGGTAAATTCCGACTTGTCGAAAGTTATCATTTCGTTGTCATCGGCTATGGCGGCTCCCTCGTTCATAAGTTTTACGTTAGAAGTCTTAAAGTCCGTAGAACCTGTAAGGTAGCCGTTTCCCTGAACTACGGCAGCGGCGCTTGTAACGCTGTTGACTATCTCGGCAGGTCCTGTGATGTTCACTGAATTGGGAACTATAACGATATCTTCCGCATCGCCCATGATAAAGCCGTCTCCCGCTTTTATGTCCGTCAGTTCAGGAACAAGGGAAACTTCCTTGGTGACGATCTTATCGAAAGTAGCGGTGATTATAGGCGGGTCGATCTCTTTTACTTCAAATATCCTGCCTGTCTTGCACTCTATCTCGAGGGGAAGTTTATATTCCGTTGCGTACATAACGTTTTCCGCGGAAGCTACTGCTACAAGATCGTCGGCTTTAAGATTTCCTATCTGTCCGCGTTCGCCCTCGATGCGGACGGTCACGGTATCGGCGGAACTGGTCATAGCCTGAAAGCCGTTTGCCTCGGCGTATGTTCCGTCAAAGGAAATGCTTACGGGGACGTTATATATCACCTGACTTATCGTAGGGTACTCACTGATCGATATGCCGAACCATATGACTATCGCCGCAACGATAGAGCCTATTTTTATAAAAACGTCCTTTTCAAAAAGATGGGCAAAGAATGAGCCTATCCGATCAAAAATTTTTTTTATGGCGTCAAACATATTATTTGCCTCTCCAATCAGACTTTATCGGTAAATTTTTTCTTTCGGAAGTACCCGACAGATCTTTTCTTTGTTTTTTCGGTATCTCCGTCGCCATCGCCTGAACGCGGAGGTTTGGCGGGCTTCTGTGGCTTTTCGGGAAGAAGTCTTGTTCTGAGGTATTTTTTCAGGCTGTCTCTTGTAAGACCTCTTGTAAGTTCTCCGTTTTCGGCAACGGAGATCGTTCCCGTTTCCTCCGAAACAACGACTATCACCGCATCGGAGTTCTCGCTCATGCCGATAGCGGCTCTGTGTCTTGAACCGAGAGCCTTATTTATAGTTTCCTCTTTCTGAGGTTTAGGCAGGAAGCAGGCAGCGGCAAGTATTATCCCGTCACGCATTATGACTGCGCCGTCATGGAGCGGAGTTTTGGGGTAAAAGATGTTGCCGAAGAGTTCTTTTGAAGGTTCGGCGTTTATAACGGTGCCGGTATCGATCTGTTCGCCGAGTTTGGTTTCCTGTTCGATAACGATAAGTGCGCCTGTTGTGGTAGCGGAAAGGTCTTCGCAGGCATCACAGACTGCTTCGATAGCTTTGCTCCATTTTTGTGAGAGCATATCGGAGTTATCCGAAGCAAGTGAAGAAAAAACGGGGAGTTTTGAGACTTTGGAGTGTCCCATTTTTTCAAGGAAGCGGCGCAGTTCGGGTTGGAACAGCACGACTACCGCCAGAAGTCCGACATTAAACACACTTCTGAGCAGGTAAGCCATGACTTTCATTCTTACAAGGCTCATGACGAGGTACACGGCGAAAATAAGTATTATACCTTTTATTAAGCCGCCCGCGCGAATTTCCTTAACGATAATTATACCTTTATATATAAGGAATGCCAGAACGGCGATATCCACAATATCCCAGAATTCAATAGGCAGGATACTTCTGACATATGAATCGAGGCTGTATAAAAAATCCATCAGATCTGTCCTTTCACGGTCAAATGCAGCAAGACCGCAGTTTTACGCGGTAAGCAGCTATTAATATTTTACCATTTTACGCGCTGATTTTCAATAGTTTGCGGGAATTTTTTTCATTATCGTAGCTGATTTTTTTATTCACAGAAAATTTACGTTTCAAACTATTGCAATTTTCATAATTATTTTTCGGGCGTTGTTCTATGAAAAAATGCCAAAGGCAACATTCAAGATCCTCCGGCTGATAATGGCTTTAAGAATGTTGATACCGATATTTATCCCGACGCAAAGAAAGATTATGCAAATTCCATAATCGAATTTGAAGAAAAGCGTTCCGCATCTCCCCTTTTGAGCATACTCAGCAGAAGTCCCGTAAAAAAGCGTGTAAAATAATTTATAAATGTACCCGAATAAACAAAACTCCCGCGCCGAAAATAAACGGTGCGGGAGAAATTTTTACATATTTGTTTTATCAATCAGAGCATTTAATTTTTTATCAAATGTACAGATCTCATATCCATATTCTAAATGATATGCACATAAAATGCAATCAACAAAATCAAGATTATTTGAAGCATATAAAGACAGTCCGCGGCATATAACATTATATTCTTTTGATGTCACATTTTTAATATTAAAAAAGTCAATTAACGCACGCTGAATATCTTTTCTGTCTGCTTTATAGACCTTGCTCAATACATAAACAACTTCTGCAATTACTTCAACAGGCACCGTAACAATATTATTTTTAATAATATCTGTTACCGTATCAGCCATTTCAGCCTTATCATGGAGCAAATATATTAATATCATATTAGTATCAAGAATTTTCATATTTTTCCGTTACCGTCCTTTCCCAAGCCCCTTCTTCCATTGGTATAAGCTTTGGGTCGGCATATTTTGACAAAGCGCCGCAAACGGTTTCAGGTTCTGTATTCTTTTTATTATATCCCGAAAGTAGCATAAGCAGTCCTTGACACTGTTCTTCCGAAAGTCCGTCAATTACGGAATAAAGCATTTCCCTTGTACTCATATAAAGACCTCCTTATGGATATTATCTGCCTTTAATTTTATTTTATCAGCAAAACGAAGTATTGTCAAGTCAAAACTTTAAATTGAGATACCGTCGGGGTGGCTTTAAGAACGCTGTTCTTATCTTTTACTTTTATTATAACCTTTTTTGCCACTTTATGCGAGGGGCAGACAACCATAAGGGAAGGCATGGGGTGGGTGGGGGACGGTGAATGTTCCTTAGTTTGCTTTTCTTATCTTTTATTTTGCATATAACCCTTTTTGCCATTTCTTGCGAGGGGCAGACAACCATAACAGTTTTGAGAGTGGAGAGTTGAGAGTGGAGTTGCTGGCGGGGTTCTTTATTTTGCTTTTCTTGATTTTTTATTTTGTTTATAACACCCTTTTTGAGTTTTCGGGGGGATGACACTTCAAGGAAGGAAGAACCCGAACGCGCCTTTAGGCGCTCGCCGGGTTCTCCCTTCCCCTGCGTTTCTCCCCCCGTGCCCCCCTTTTCCTAACCCTATCTCTCTCCACGCTCGCTATCCTAAAGTTGATATTATAGAATAAATATCAAAGTTATCTTGAACTTAGATCATTGAGTCAACAGTAACTGTTAGTTTAGCTTATCTTTACAGCTGCGCTCTAAACTTAGTCCATATGGGACGCAAAAAAGAGTTCTAAACAATAAATTTCCTTTTTTGCAGAAAATCACAACCGTTTATAGTTTTATTCTTCTTTAATTTTCATCTAATAGTAGAACGCTCGTACTAAGATAAGCAAAACCAAGGAACCCGTAGCCAACGCAATCCCCGTTTAAGAGTTCTAAAAAGCCTTTTCTATAATATTAACTTTAGGATAGCGAGCGCGGAAGGGGAAGGGTTGAAGGAAAGTTGGGAGCGCGAGGGGAGAAAAACTAAGGGAAGGGGAAAACCGGCGAGCGCCTAAAGGCGCGTTCGGGTTCTCCCTTTCCTGAAGTGTCATCCCCCCGAAAGATCAGGCAAAAAGGGTTATATTCAAAATAAAAGATAAGAACAGCGTTCTTAAAATTCCCTCGGGTTCGCCCTTCCCGGAAGGTTCTGCCCCCCGAAAACTCAAAAAGAGGGTCATAAACAAAATAAAAGATAAGAAAAGCAAAATAAAGCGGCATTTCTGTCGCTTTATCGTATTAAAGTTCAATAAAATAATTCATTATCGAGGGTCCTTTGTCAATGTAAAGCCCCGTTTCCTTTGCTGTCTTTTCATTGAATACAGGCTTGCCATCAACGGGAACGCTCTTCCTGTAGATCATGAACGGAACTGCATCGTTTGTGTGCGTTTTCAGCGCAAGCGGCGTGGGGTGATCCGGAAGTATCATTATCTTGTAATCATCATACTTCTCAAGTTCCGGAAGTATCGTTCCTAAAATTTCTTTGTCTATTATCTCGATAGACTTTACTTTGTTTTCGATCTCATGCCTGTGTCCGCACTCGTCGGGTGCTTCAACGTGGATATAAACAAAATCCTGACCGCTCGCAAGTTCCTTGACGGCAGCTTCCGCTTTGCCTTTGAAATTTGTGTCGATGTAACCCGTTGCTCCTTCAACATTTACTATATTCATTCCCGAGAATTTGCCTATGCCTTTGAGCAGATCGACTGCCGAGATCATTGAAGCTTTCAGTCCGTGAAGCTTGAAGAAATTTTCAAGGTTCGCTCTCCTGCCCTCGCCCCAGAGCCAGATGCAATTTGCGGGGCGAAGTCCTTTTGCGATCCTTGCCTTATTTACGGGGTGATCTTTCAGGATATCCATGCTCTTTTTCATCATTTCAAGCAGTTTCTGTGCGTTGGGGTGATCGGGAATGTATTCCTTTATCTTTCTTCCTGTGATATCATGGGGAGGTGTAAGCGTTCCAAGGTCGAGCGTTCCGTTGTGCCAGATAAGACAATGGCGATAGCTTACGCCGCTGTAAAGTCTGAACTCATCGTTGTCGAAATGTTCCGCAAGTGTTTTTACTATTTCTTTTGCTTCTGCTGTGGAGATATCGTCCGCGCAATAGTCTACCATTGTCTTATCCTCAAAATTTGGTTCATCAGACAATGTTACAAGGTTGCAGCGGAAAGACACATCATCGGGCAGCATATCTATACCGATAGAACCTGCCTCCAACGGTGAACGTCCGGTATAGCATACGGCGGGATCATATCCCAGAACGGAAAGGTTTGCAACGTCCGAGCCGGGTTTCATTCCGTCTGCAACGGTCTTTACCAGACCTATGACCGACTTCTTGGCAAGAGCGTCCATATTCGGAGTAACGGACTTGCTCATAGGAGTTTCCCCGCCAAGTTCTTCAACGGGATAATCAGCCATTCCGTCACAAAGCAGTACAACGTATTTCATAAAATTACTTCCTTTATAAAAAAAATTAATTATACATATTTTATCACATTTAATTGGAAATTTCAACAACTTTGTGTTAATTTTACAGCTGCCGCGACGGCATCATATCCCCGTCAGGTCGAAATCGGGAGTATAATCGCTGACTGCCGAACTTCGTTCCTGCATAAAACCTTCCAGCCCGAGTTCTGCTGCTCTGTCAAGAAGAAAATTATATTCAAAGGTCGATATCCGTCTTGAAATTTCCTTATGTTCAAAACTTTTGTAAACGGGAACATACTGGCTCATAAGGCTTACAAGTACATCCTTTTCGGGGAATGTCTCCGCTATCCATTCAAGGATCTTTTCGGAGTCTTTTCTGTGAGACGGCAAAGCAAGATGCCGTATGATAACTCCTTTTTTTATGAGTCCGTTCACGATCTGCACCGAGCCGACCTGTCGGTACATTTCTTTTATCGCTTCGGAAGCGATCTCAAAATAATTTCCCGCCGAGGAATATTTTTCCCCCAATTCGCTGCCGTGATATTTCATATCGGGAAGATAAACATCCACATATCCGTCAAGCATTTTTAACGTTTCGGGAAGTTCATATCCGCCCGTATTGTAAATAACGGGGATATCAAGTTTTTCTCCGCAAATATCCAGCGCTTTTATTATCTGCGGAACATAAGGCGTAGGACTCACAAGATCAATGTTGTCCGCGCCTTTTTCCCGAAGTTCAAGAAAAATTTCGGAAAGCCTTTCCGCAGAAATTTCCTTTCCGAAATTATTGTCCGAGATCTCATGATTCTGACAGTAACAGCATTTCAGGTTACAACCCGAAAAAAATACCGTTCCCGCGCCGTTACCGCCCGATATGCAGGGTTCTTCCCACATATGGAGAAACGCTTTTGCCGCCTTTATCTCCGCTCCGCAGCCGCAGAATCCTTTTCCCGCGTATCTGTCCGCACCGCATTTCCGCGGACAAAGTTTACAATCATGCAGATCCATACCGTCACCGCCTGCCGAGTATCTCATTGTAAATGCTTTCTCTGCCTTCAAGCTGTTCTGCAGCATTATTGAGAGTCGTTTCGGTAATATGTTCGCCGCCGAGGATACGGGCTATCTCCGAGACTCTCTGTTCTCCCTCGATGTGTGAAACATTTGTGAACGTGCTGCCGCCGTTTCTCGTCTTTTCGATAAGAAGGTGATTATCCGCCATTACCGCGATCTGTGAAAGGTGCGTAACGCATATTATCTGGCGGGATCTTGATATCTGACGGAGCTTTACTCCGACTTTCTGCGCTGCTCTGCCGCTTATTCCCGTATCTATCTCATCAAATATCATTGTGGGGATATCTTCTTTTTCGGCAATAACGTTCTTTATCGCGAGCATTATCCTTGAAAGTTCGCCGCCGGACGCTGTTTTTGACATAGGTTTGGGCGGTTCTCCGGGATTTACTGAGATCATCATTTCCATGAGATCCATTCCGTTCGCAGTAAGCTTGCCTTTTGTATGTTCAAAGCATATCTTGACATCGGGCATATCAAGGAACCTGAGTTCTTCCGCAATACTTCCGGTAAGTTTTTCAGCCGCTTCAGAGCGCATATCCGAAAGCTTTTCCGCCTTTTTGGTAACTTCTACAAGAAGTTCTTTTTTCCGCTGTGAAAGGCGTTCTATCTCTTTTGTAAGATCCTCAGCTTCTTCCGCTTCGGAAGTATATTCTTCATACCTTGAAATAAGTTCTCCCAAAGTGCAGGAATAACGCTTTTTTGCACTGTTAAGTTTTTCGCGGCGGTCGGAAAGGTAGTCCGTTCTTTCCTCGTCGATATCCATTTTGTCGTAAATGTGGGAAAGTTCCTCGCCGATATCTTCAATTTCTATCGCCGCAGTTTCAAGCCTGCTGCTTATGGCGGAAAGTTCGGGAAGTATCTCCGTATGATCGGAAAGTTCGCTGTTTATCTCGTTCAGCTTTTCGATTATCCCCGAACCGTTCTCATAGCCCGATATTGCCATCTTTGAACGCATGAGTATATCCGACAGCATTTTGCTGCTGCTTGCAAGAACATATTCGTTTTCTATCTCGGTATCCTCATTTTCATTTTCAAGTTCCAGACTGCCGATATCATCAATGAATTGTCTGTGGAACTCCACCCGCTCAAGGCGTTCCTGTTCGGAAACAGCAAGCTGTTTTGCCTTTCGAGCGGTATTCTGCAGTTCTCTGAACGAAGCCTTATAGTCCTCTAAAACATCTTCCAGTCCTGCATAGTTATCTATTATGCCGATATGTTTTTCGGGATCCATAAGTATGCGGTTGTCATGCTGACCGTGGATATCTATGAGTGTTTCCCCTATTTCCTTTATTGTGGAAACAGGCGCCGTGCGGGAATTTATCCTTGCGGTGCTGCCGCCGTCCGCGAAGATCTCACGGGTTATCATAAGTTCATCGTTTTCCGTTCCGATGCCGAATTCATCCAGTTTGTTCAGCGTTTCCTTTGTAAGATGTCTGAACATTGCCGTTACGGAAGCTTTCTCACAGCCCGAACGGACTATATCCTTGCTGACTCTTTTGCCGAGAACGGCATTTATGCCGTTTATAAGTATGGATTTTCCCGCTCCGGTTTCTCCGGTAAAAACATTGAAGCTGTCCGTAAACGGGATCTCAGCCTTTTGTATGACAGCAAGATCATCAATATACAATTCGCAAAGCATACTATTTTGCAGTCCTTTCAAAAAAAGTTAACGATCTGTCAGGACTTCCCGAAGTTCGTCCGTGAACCTTTCCGCATCCTTTTCGCTTTTCATCAGCGCGAATATCGTATCATCTCCCGCAATGGTACCGAGTATTTCCGTTCGCCCCATTTTATCGAGAGTCGCGCAGACTGCCTGAGCCATACCTGTGCTGCATTTTATTACTGCCATGTTCATGGAATATTCCACATCATATACCGAATCTTTGAATATAGGTGAAAGATCTATATCCGGTCTCGGCTGTCTTACATAGATGCTTGCTCCGGAAGGCGAAGCCTGTTTTTTCAGATCGAGTTCGTTTATATCTCTTGAAAGTGTCGCCTGCGTAACGGATATACCCTCGTTATCAAGGAGTTTTTTCAGCATTTCCTGAGTAGTGACCTGCTCTTTCTCTATTATTTCAAGTATCTTATCCTGCCTTTTCTTTTTCATTCCACAGTTCCTTTCACTTTATGGTGTTCATCAGCTTATTGTTTACCGCCTCGAAGAACGAGCAGCCTTTTATATCTATAAGCATAAGTTTTTTTGCCGAACGCTTTATAACAAGTTTATCGTTTCTTTTCATTCCGCAGTTTGCCCTTCCGTCAACGGAAAAATACACATCGTCCTCCGAAGCGGAATGTCTGACTTCCATTATCCTTGAAGCCGTGAATACCATTGTTCTTGCGGAAAGCGAGTGGGGGCATATCGGCGTGAGCTGTATACATTCAGTTTCCGGTTCAAGTATAGGACCTCCCGCGGCAAGCGCATATGCGGTAGAGCCTGTAGGCGTTGCGAAAATTATCCCGTCCGCGCGTATGGAACTTACGACCATTCCCGCCGTGGAAACGGTAAAGTCGGTTATCTTTGAATAGGGTCTTGCCACAACGACATCGTTAAGTGCCGTATGCGTCATGACGACTTTCTCGTCACGGATAAGCGACGCGTCTATCATCATGCGTTTTTCTATTTTATAATCTCCCGTTTTAAGCTTAGAAAGATTTTCAAGTTCATCAAGTTCCATAGACGCCATAAATCCGAGCCTTCCGGTATTTATGCCGAGCAGCGGAGTAAAATAAGCCGACGCATACTCCGACGCTTTCAGTATAGTTCCGTCGCCGCCTATCGCTATCATAACGTCGCAGCTGCCGATGGTATCTTTTTTTGCTCCGAATTTTACAAAAGTCTTTGCGGAAAGTTCTTCCCTGTAAGTCTCTGCGGCAAAAACTTCTATTCCGAGATCGTTAAGGATATCACAGCATCTCAGCGTTGCGGCGAGAGCGTTTTTCTTACTGAAATTGGGATATAAAACGACTTTCATAAAAGACCTCCCTTTAAAGATCCGAGAACGGACTTTATTTCAATGCTCCGAAAGCTTCGGAAACGATCCCGCCGCAGTCGTGAGCCGTTATTTTGTTTCCCTTTTTTATATGTGCAAGATATTCTATATTCCCGTCTCCGCCGCATATGGGGGAATATGTTATCCCCTCTGCGTAAAGTCCTTCCGAGAGCAGGAACGCAAGCATATCGTTCAGCACTTTTTCGTGTATTTTGCGGTCTTTGACGATACCGCCCTTTCCCACTGCGGAACGTCCCGCTTCAAACTGCGGTTTTATCAGCACCGCCGCTTCTCCGTCCGAGGGAAGAAGTTCATTTATTTTGGGGATCATCTTTTTCAGCGAAATAAATGAAACATCCGCCGATATAAAGCTTACCGCCTTTACATAATTTGAAAAATCTTTTGCTGTCAGATCGAGTATATTTGTTCCTTCCATATTTTTCACCCGAACGTCCGAGCGAAGCTTTTCATCAAGCTGTCCGTGTCCGACGTCCACCGCGTAGACAAATTCCGCTCCGCTTTGAAGCATACAGTCCGTAAATCCTCCCGTTGACGCGCCAATGTCTATGCAGACTTTACCGTTAAGGTCTATTCCGAACACTTTTATTGCCTTTTCAAGCTTCAAGCCGCCTTTTCCCACATAGGGAAGCTGTTCCCCGACAATTTCTATCTCATCGTTCTCATCTGTATCAAAAGACGGTTTTACCGTTATTACGCCGTTTACCCTGACCTGTCCGCCGATTATGAGTTCTTTTGCTCTCTGTCGGCTTTTTGTAAGCCCTTTTTCCGAAAGAAACACATCAAGTCTCAACCGTTCCACTCCGTTCCGTTCCCAGAGTCCTGCTCATTCCGCAGACATCGAGCCCGTATTCTTTCATGCTCTCGTCCACCGACATCTGCCGTACAAATCCGTTTACCGCCTTTATGGTAAAATTCCCCTTATAGCCGTTTTCAAAAAGTTTTGTCATCAGCATTTCTCCCGCTCCGCCGCTGCCGGAACTTTCCTCAAAGAAATATATATCCTTATATTTCATGCATATTTCGATAACTTCCTCATCTATCGGGAATATTTTCACCAGTTTAAGAACGTCATGATCCCCCGCCGCGCTGTAAAGGCTGTGTACTATACGTCCGTAAGAGACCGCAAGCCCTTTCCCGCCGCTGCCCGTAAGGAAATATGAATCCGTATCTTCCGCGCCGATAGTCATTTCCTCCGTGCCTTTCGGATATCTTACCGCCGCTATGCCGTCAGTATGATATATCGCTCTTTCAAGGCATTTTTCCAGTTCCGCATATGTAGACGGAGAATATATCACCGTATTCGGTATCGTTATCAGCATCGGAACATCGAAGATCCCTTGATGTGTTTCGCCGTCCTCTCCAACAAATCCTGCTCTGTCTATCCCGAGGACGATATGTTCCCCTTCTGTTGCCGCGTCATGTATCAGCTGATCGTATGCGCGCTGCAAAAAGCTCGAATACACCGCAAAAACAGGTATTTTCCCTTGCTTTGCGAGTCCTGCGGAAAATGTTACCGCATGAGATTCCGCTATCCCCACATCAAAGAACCGCTCCCCATGCTCCGCGGCAAAATGCTGCAAGCCTGTTGCATATTTCATAGCCGCCGTCACAGCGCAGATATTTTCGTCTTTTCTTCCCAGTTCCGCAAGCTTTTTCCCGAAAACATTTGAGAAAGAAGCATTATTGAAGCTTTCAGCATTATAACCCTCCGCGCTTATTGCATGGAACTCGCCCGGGTTCGCTTCGGCAGGCGGAAAGCCTTTGCCCTTTACCGTGTTGACGTGTACGAAAACAGGACGGCGCAGTTTTTTTGCCGCTCTCAGGGCATCTTCCAGTTCCGCTATATTGTGTCCGTCCACAGGTCCCACATACACAAATCCCATATCCTCAAACATTGTTGAATGGTAAAGCACCGATTTCAGCGCGGATTTTGAAGCTTTTATGAACTTTGTTATTGGTTCTCCTACGATTGGAACGTTATCAAGGAACTGTTCCGTATGTTTTTTGGCGTCCAGATAAGCGGAATTCCTGCGTATCGAAGTAAGGTACTTTGCGAACGCGCCCACATTTTTTGATATCGACATATCGTTATGGTTAAGTATCACAACGATGTTATCGCCGCTTTTTCCCGCGTTGTTAAGTCCTTCGTATGCAAGTCCTCCCGTAAATGCGCCGTCGCCTATGACTGCCACCGCATGGTGCCTGTCGCCGTTCAAGCGCATTGCCTCCGCTATGCCGAAAGCAGCCGAGATCGCCGTACTGCTGTGACCGCTGATAAAAGCGTCATGTTCCGACTCCTCGGGGCGGCAAAATCCCGATATGCCGTCCTTCTTCCTGAGTGTTGAAAAATCTTTCAGCCGTCCCGTAAGCAGTTTATGCGTATATGACTGATGTCCTACGTCCCAGACTATCTTGTCCGCAGGCGAATGAAAGACCCTGTGTACAGCCAGCGTAAGTTCCACCGTTCCCAGATTTGAGGAAAGGTGTCCGCCGTTTTTCATCACGGTATTTATAATGATCTTCCTTATCTCTCTGCAAAGCTGTTCGCATTCGGGTATCGAAAGCGTTCCCAGTTCCTGCGGAAGAGTAAGGTCTTTGAGGCGTACGCGCCGTTTTTCCATTTTACAACTGTCCTTTGCAATAAGATCATATATTCACGGGGATCACCATAGCCATCAATATCCCCAGAAGTGCGCCGCCGAGCACTTCAAAAGGCGTATGCCCCAGAAATTCTTTAAGTTCCTTTTTCTTCTTCCCGCTCTGCGCTTCTTCGGAAGATTCTATCCCTTTCATCACGAACAATCTGTTCAGTCTGTTTATCTCCCTTGCGTGCATTCCCGCCGAACGCCTTACGCTCATGGCGTCGTACATCACTACCATTGCCAGCACGAACGTTACCGCAAATTCGGGCGAACCGATCCCGCATTTTCTGCACATTGCCACCGCGGTCGAGCATACAAGCGCCGAATGTGAGCTCGGCATACCTCCCGCTCCGAAAAGTCTCTCCGGAACGAATTTTTTTGTCTTTATAAGATGAAGTACAGTCTTTATGACCTGCGCCGCTATCCATGATGCCAGCGCGGTAACGAGCACATAATTGTATTCAAGAGCATTCATTTTGTTCATATCCTTTTTATTTTAATAATTTCTTTCAAGAAGGTACATCGTAAGATCTTTAAGAAAATCACTGTCCTTAAAAATATCCAGTTCCGCATAAGCTTCTTCCGTCAGCAGCTTTGCGCGTTCACGGGAACGTTCGACGCCGTTTATCGAAGCATATGTATGTTTTCCGTTCTTTGCGTCGCTGCCCACGGACTTTCCGAGAAGTTTTTCATCTCCCGTTATATCCAGTATGTCGTCTATTATCTGGAACGCAAGCCCGAGCTTTTCCGCATACCGTTCCGCTGCCGCAAGGGCATTTCCGTCCGCTCCCGCCGATATGCAGCCCATTCTGCAAGCCGCTTTTAACAGTGCGCCTGTTTTCATGGAATACATATCCAGAAGCAGCCGTTCATCGAATTCTCCGTCATATAACGTATCTATGACCTGTCCGCCTATCATTCCCGCGACTCCCGTCCAATGTGAAAGTTCCCGCATGAGAGCCGTTCGTGTTTCAGCGGTCAAGTTCCCGTCAGAGCCTAACGTTTCATATGCCGCGTTCAGCAGCGCGTCTCCCGCCAGCAGAGCCATTGCTTCGCCGTATGCTTTATGGCAGGAAGGTTTCCCGCGTCGGTAATCGTCATTATCCATGCACGGCAGATCATCGTGTATCAGTGAAAATGTATGCACCATTTCCAATGCGCAGGCTGCCGGAAGTGCATTTTCCTCATTTCCGCCGCAGGCACGGCAGAAACTCAGCGTAAGCACAGGGCGGATCCTTTTTCCGCCTGCCGAAAGTGAATAGTTCATTGCTTCGGCTATGCCGGAACGTTCGCCGATGTTTTCCGAAGCGCGCCTTTCCGTTTCCCCGAGGTGAGCGTTCACCATATCCGTCAGGAACTTCAGCCGTTCGGCAAAATTCCCGCCAAACATATTATCCTCCAATATCTTTTCCTCCTATCAATACTTCGATGTGTTCAAGCGGAAATTATCCGTTTCCCGGAACATCTTCCACCGTTACCAGCAGCTGTGCTTCATTGAGCTGCTTTTTGCAGTCCGCAAGGAGTTTTACCCCTTCGCGGTATGCCGCTATGGAATCCTCCAACGAGATCTCGCTGCTTTCGAGCTTGCCTATGATCTCTTCAAGTTTTTTAAGTGATCTTTCAAAGTCCATTCAAGTCCACACCTTTCGATCTGTTCATGCGGATAAGGCATATCCCGCGTTCACGCCTTTATCTCCGCCGTAACGCTGCCGTCCGCAAAAACTATTTTAACTTCATCTCCCGATGAAACTTTTTTTGCCGAATTTATCAGTTTTTCGTCCTTATAAACAAGAGAAAATCCTCTGCCGAGCGTTTTCAGCGGGCTGAGACTGTCGAGCCTTGCGGCTTTTTCTCCTATCTCCGCAGCAAATCTGTTAAGAGACATTTTGTATAAGTCATTCAGTCGTTTTTGCAGTGATGAAAGTTTTTCCTTTGCCGGAAGGATCTTTCCGCTCGGAGAAGCGGCTTCCAGCCTTTTTGCCAGAACGTCCAGCCGCCCGTATTTTTCGTCAAGTTTTGAAAACATGGCGTTTTCCATGACTTTTTGCAGGTTATTCAGTGCGCCCAGAAGGTTTTTTCTGTCGGGAACGGCTTTTTCCGCCGCTGCCGAAGGCGTCGGCGCACGCAGATCCGCCGCAAGATCCGAAACTGACGTATCTGTCTCATGTCCTACCGCCGAAATTATCGGCGTTTTGCAGGAATAGATGCATCTTGCCAGTTCCTCATCGTTGAACGCCATAAGATCCTCGAAAGAACCTCCGCCTCTGCCGCAGATGAGCAGGTCAAGTTCCTTGCTGTCGGCATATTTTACCGCTCTGCAAAGTGACGCGGGCGCGCCCGCTCCCTGCACAAGTGCGGGAAATACCGTTACTTCCGCTATCGGGAACCTTTCGGAGATTATCCTTAACATATCCTGTAAAGCCGTGGCTTCCAAGGAAGTCACTATGCCGATCTTTCCCGGCATCAGCGGAACGGGCTTTTTATGTTCTTCATTGAATATCCCCTCTTCGGAGAGTTTTTTCTTCAGCTGTTCGCAGGCAAGGAAAAGCGCTCCCGCGCCGTCAGGCTGCATATCCGACACATAAAGCTGATAAACGCCGTCCTTTTCATAGACCTGTACGCTTGCCGTGACAATGACTTTCATTCCGCTTTCGGGCATAAATCTCAGCTGTGACGCATAACTTCTGAACATCACCGCTTTTATGGAGCTTTCGTTATCTTTCAGAGTGAAATACATATGCCCCGACGATGCATAATATTTGAAATTGGAAATTTCTCCTGAAACTATTATGCCTTTCAGAGACTTGTCCTCTTTCAGTTTAAAAGCGATATACCTGTTGACCTGTGTTACCGTCATTTCAAATAAGCTCCCTTCAAAGCCGCAAATACCGCCGTTCCTGCTGCGTTGTCGCGGGAAAGATCAGGTTCGGCAAAATATGCTTCAAGATCGTTTTCAAGTTTTTTTCTTATGATCTTGTTCGACATTACTCCTCCCGCAAACACTATCGGGAGCGGTCCGTATTTTTTCAGTGCATATTCCGTCATTCCCTTTATTGAAGCATAGATATATTCCAAGCAGTACAGTGCCGTATCTTCATGTGATGTGCCGCTTTCGAGCATTGTCCTGCACTTGTTTTCCAGTCCCGAAAGGCAGCAGTTCCCATCACGTATTACAGGCAATGCCACAAATAATTTCTCGCTTTTTTCCGCAAGTTTTTCAAGCTGCATACCGCATGGGAAATCCAGTCCCAGCATAAGTCCCACTCTGTCAACGGCTTGTCCCGCTTTCAGATCGAGGGAAGTTCCCACTTCGGTGATGCCTATGATATTTTCCTTATCAGGCTCGCAAAGCAGGAGATCTGTCGTTCCGCCGCTGACATGGAACGCCAAGAACCGTTTTTCGGTCATATCAAGGCGTTTCGCCGAAAACAGTGCCGCAAGTATATGCCCCACCTGATGGGAAGTTTTGTAAACAGGTATGCTCATAATTTTTGAAAGCGAGTCCGCCAGACCTTCTCCGCAAAGAAAGCACGGCATATAAGAGCCTTCCGCATTTCTCGGTCTTACCGAAACTCCCACCGCGTCGGGCTTTGCCGGAATTTGGGAAAAAAGCTGTTCAATGACCTGCGGCAGCTGCTTTGTATGATGGAACACGGCGTCGCTTTGCCGAAGTCCCAATTCTCCTTTTTTCACAGGCAGCAGCTTTCCCGCCGTGGTTATCCTACCGCTTTCCGTATCGTAAAGTGCGGCGGAAGTGGTATAATTGCTTGTATCTATCCCGAGGAAAGTCATTGCTTGTCCTCTCTGCTGCGGAAGAATGCTCCGAGAAGTCCGTTCACGAACTGTACGTCCTGTTCGTAAGCGAATTTCTTTGTAAGTATGACCGCTTCGCTGATCGCAACGTTATCAGGCACTGTATCGTCAAAAAGCATTTCGTATACAGCTATCCTCAGAACAGCCATAGAAACTTTCGGTATACGGCTTATCTGTCTTGTTTCGCTGAATTTTGCGATAACTTCATCGAGGCGGTCTTTCTTCTCGTCAACGGCTTTGAAAAATTTTTCCACATCTTCGTTTATTTCAAAGACGTCCACTTCATATGCCGTATCGAGTATCTCATCTGCGGTGCTGTTTCCGAACATTTTCTCGAATGTAAGGAAAAACACTGCTTCTCTTACTTCACTTCTTTTCATTTTCTGCTCCTTTCCCCATACGTCCTCAGATCTGAATAAACGCAGAAAAGCAAGCCCTCTCATATGCCGATATCCGTCAAGCACAAAGGAAAATTAAGGAAATTTTTTGTACCTTTGCGATCGTGATACGGTATAAGAGAGCCTGCTGCTGCGTTATTCATTTCCGAAAACGATATCCTTAACAAAAACGCTTACCTTAGTGACAGCGATCCCCGTCATATTTTGTACATCCTCTTTCACCTGAGTCTGGATCTTTTCGGCAGCGGCTTTCACCTTGCATGAATCGGAAACTTTTATGCTAAGGGCAATTTCAGCTGCTCCGCCGTTCATTCTTATCCTTACGGGGCTGCCTGCCGATCTGACAAAAAACGGAAAGAGACATTTCTTTTGTTCGGAAAGTCCGAGTACGCCTTCCACGTTATTGACCGCCGATCTTGCGATCTTGGCAATAACTTCCTCGGAAATCTTGATGCTGTCAGTCTTTGGTTCAGAACTTCTGTTCATAACAAACTACCTCCGAATGTGGGGCTGACAGGAACTATCCGGCAGTCAGCCTTTCAAAAAATTCTTATACAATACTATTATACCAAATTTTTTTGAAAGACACAACTACTTAACCTCAAAAATTCTAATATTTTCTGTAGGAATTGTCACTTCTGTTAATAAAATGTCTTTAATTTGGGCTGCTTCGGAAGGAACGAGCCCGTCTGACTTGACAACGATGCTTGCCGTAGAGCCGTTCAGGTAGACAACGCAGTCCTCGAAGCCCTGAGCTTTGATAAGATTTTCCACCGTACTTTCACTTTCGGAAAGGCGGGAAAGGTTCACCGCTTCATTTGTATATGAAACTGATTCTTCGTCGGAAAGGTCTCCCCCGCCCAGAATAGTGGCAAGAGTTTCCACCGCTTCATCTCTTGATGTCATTCTTGCAAGGCGCACTTGTGCGAAGTAATCCGTTCCGCTGTCCGCGTTTACGAATTCCGCATCGCCGTAGTTCACCGCTTCTGTGCTTTCGATATCCGCATCAGCCGAGGATATGTCCTGTTCTGCTGTGGAAAAAGCGTAGTTCATGTAGATCGCCGCGCCGAGTATCAGTGTAAGGCAGGCAAGAATGATATGTTTTTTGCCGATGATAAGATTTGGTTTTCTCATAATTATCCTCCTATTTCATTTCCGCCACATAAATTTTATTTGTGGGAACGTTCAGTGCCGTTGAAACGGCAATATATACCTTTTCACAAACTCTCGGGTCATCGCCTCCTTCGCATATGATAAGTACGCCGCTTATTGCGGGATTGTTTATCTTTTCCAACAGCGCCTCCTTTTTTGAACCGTTGTCTATGATAACGTAACTGTTTTCCGACTGTGAAGAGCTTGTTTTCTGTGTTTCGGCGAAAACATACTCCTCGGTGGAAGTTATTGTCAGCATTACTTTAGCTTTTCCCACGCCCTCGATCTCAGAAAGCATTGTGCAGAGCCTTTCTTCCATTCCCGAAGCGTAGATATCCGCGCTTTCAAAGCTTATCGCATTATCGGAGCGTATTTCTGTCTTATCGTTCCCATCGGACATATCCGCAAGAAGTATTATCAATATCAGTATAACTCCCGCTGCGGCTGCTGCTTTCAGGAACATAGGTTTTTTTGCCAATTCCCGTAATCTGTCAAAAAGATCCTGCATTTTACATCACTCATTTCTTTTTTGGCGGAACATATCCTATTCCGCCGATATGTCTGTATACTGCGTTTCCGTTCGGGCTTCTGCGGTAACGGTAACATTACTTTTCGCAGCATTTCTTATACATTTTTCCGCATCGGGCAGCAAGTTCAGATCATCGAGAACGAGCTTGACCTCATTAATAGATATGCTGCCGTTTTCGGAAATATTAATACTTGTCTGAATATTTGCGGGATAAATATTTATTTCGTTCAATGAAGCTTCCAGCGAAGAATTTATATTTTCCTCCACCGATCTCACGAAATAATCATAAGCTTCCTCATTTTTTTCCGAATAATATTCTTCATTAGCGGAGATATTTTCGTTTATTTCCGGGAAATTTATCTTTCCCGAAGCGAAAGGTCTTACAATGCTTATAATAAATATAAGAGAAAATATCATTTTCATTTGTTTAGAGAATTTTTCCGACGGATAAAGTGAGCTCAATGCTGTTATCACAATTCCCAAGAAACAAGCTGTGGCTGATATCAATTTAAAAGTTTCCACTTTAACACTTCCTTTCTGCTTTTAACAAAAGCATAGCAAAAATTTTTTCATTTTTCTTTCGGGGTAAAACCTTCACGGGGTTTTAAGAACGCTGTTCTTATCTTTTATTTTGCATATAACTCTTTTTGCCAAATCGTTCGGGGTAAAACCTTAGTTTTCTTTTCTTGATTTTTTATTTTGCATATAACCTTTTTTGCTATTTCTTGCGAGGGGCAGACAACCATAAGGGACGGGGAAACCCGAGCGGGGTGGGTGGGGGACGGTCGGTGGGGTTCTCTATTTCTCTTTTCTTATATTTCGTTTTGTGAAAATCTCTTAGTTTTATGTTTCGGGGGACAGAACCTTCCGGGAAGGGCGACCCCGAGAAATTAACAGGGACGCTCGCACGGGTTCTCCCTTCCCCTGCGGTTCTGTCCCCCGAGCCCCCTACTCCCCAACCCTATCCCTCTCCACGCTCGCTATGTTCGGAGTTGAAAATACAGAAAAAATAAAATAGTATTCTGGAACGTGGAAAGCGTTGGATACGGGTTCTTTAGTTTAGCTTATCTTAGTATGAGCGTTCTAATGTCAGATGAAAATTAAAGAAGAATAGTATTTCTAAACAATGGATTTTCTTTTTGCGGAGTCCTTTCCCGTGTAGAACTCTATAATTGTTGAATATCAAACTAACAGTAGAACTCTCGTACCAAGAAAAGAGTTCTAAGGGTTTCCGTTGATTTCACAAACTATGTTCACGCAAACTTTGATATTTTTTCTATAATTTCTACTTTAGGATAGCGAGCGCGGAAGGGGAAAGGTTGAAGGAAAGTGGGGAGCGCGAGGGGAGAAAAACTAAGGGAAGGGGAAAACCGTGCGAGCGCCCATAGGGACGCTCGGGTTTCCCCTTCCCTTATGGTTGTCTGCCCCTCGCAAGAAATGGCAAAAAGGGTTATAAGAAAATTAAAATCAAGAAAAGAAAACTAAGGTTTTACCCCGAACGATTAAGCAAAAAGGGTTATATTCAAAATAAAGGATAAGAACAGAACACAAAAGAACCCCACCAATGAAAAGAACATCAAAACTTTAGGCGCAGGATTAAAACAGCAGAAAAACAAAATTCCGCCCGCACGCCTGCAGGCTCAGCCTGCCTCAACTCTTAACTCTCAAAACTGTCCGGCAGGCTTCGCCTGCCGCAACTCTCAACACTGAGTGTTAAGCCCCACAAGCATTAGTATTGCAGTGGAAATTATCAGCATTACCGAAAATGATACAAGTATACTGAAAATCGTGGATAATATCCAGTTGGTGTTCTTTATAAGTACCTTCATCTGCTTGACACCAAAAAGCTCCGCCGCTACTTCCGCCGCCATGAACATAAGCTTCATAGCCAATACTTCGACGATCGGCGGTATGAGCATTATGAATATTACTGCTATACCGAAAAATCCGACTCCCCCGCGCAAAAGCCCTAAACTGTTCTTTACCGTCGCGTAAGTGTCCGCGACCGCCCCGCCTATTACGGGAACAAAATTCGATACCATGAACTTCGCCGCCTTTGCTCCAAGCGTGTCAGCCGATGCCCCAACTATGCTCTGCAGCGATAGCAGCCCGAGAAATATCGTCATTATGAACCCAAGCAGAAATGTTACTATATTCTTTACCGCTTCGGTTATACCCGAGAGCCGCAGCTCGGGATCTACTGCTTCGACTATTCCTGCCGCCATACATACCGAAAGCGCGGGAACGATCACGCTGCCCGAAAGCCTGACGGATACTTCCGCTGCCATGATAACAAGCATATTGTATACCACTGCCGATGTAACACTTCCCGATGAAGCCGTTATCCCCGCAAATACCGGAACATACCCCATCATGAACATTCCGCCCGAATCAAGTGTCTTTGCCGCAGATGTTATACACTCCGACACCGCAGGAGAGATCACACCTACGGAAACAAGTACGCTTATTATCCCGAAGATCTTTGAAAGCGGCTTGCTGGATATGCTGTCCTCCATGCTGCCCGTCACCGATGCGGTCAATATCACCGCCATAAGCGCTGCCAACAATTTTAACGGTCTTACCGCGGCTTCTTTGAATGTTTTAAATATGTAACCGAAAATTTCCGACGGAGTTATTTTTGTCATATTATCGGTATTGTCGGGAGTAATAGCATTTTCTTCAAGAATTTCAAGTATTTCAGGCGAAAGTTCGTCCGAAATGCTGCCGGTATCTATTTTCAGTTCTTCCGCAATATCATTTTCAGCATATGCGATTATCCCATGCCCGAAAAGAAAAATTACAGAAGATATAAAGAATATCCATAAAGATCTTTTCATTTTTCTATCCTCACATGAACCCGTCTATCACGTCCGCAAGCGACTTGAACAACGGTAATGCTATCATCATCAGCGAAACTTTTCCCGCAAGTTCCGCATGGGTCGCAAGAGCGTTTTCGCCGCTGTCTTTGCAGATGTCACACGCAAACTGCGTTATATAACATATCCCCAATGCTTTGAAAAGTATCGTGAGATACTCCTTGTCCGCACCTGCGCGCTCGTAAATTTCCCTCACCGTTTCCGCTATGGGAGAAATATATATCATCACTGCCGACATTACCGACGCAGCGGCGGCGATCTTTATATAAAGCGCATACTCTTTTCCCTCGTTTGAAAACAATTTGCAAAGTATCGCCGCTATTATGCAAAGCCCGGCTATAGAAACGATCTTCATTTTCCCATTTCCTTCCACGGAATTTTATTTCGCGGATATTTCAAAATCCGAATACTGTTTTTACCGTTGCAAAAAGTTCGGCTATCTCGTTTATTATCATTGCCAGAACAACTATCAGCCCCGCGATCGCCGTCATCATAGCATATTCGTCTCTGTCGGCTTTCTTTAAAAGCATACTTAACACCGCTACGATGATCCCGACTCCCGCTATCTTAAAAACCAGATCAAGTTCCACGCTCTGACCTCCTTTGCGGTCTGCCTGACGTCAGACAAGCATTATTGCGATAAAAGCTCCTGTAAGAACGCCCAATGTACGGTAAAGCTTTGCTTTACGCGAATATTCTTCCTCGGCGGAAGAAACTGCCGCCGCAGTTTCCGCCTGACGAAGCTTTACCGCGCCAAGCTGACCTTCAAGATCGCTTGTACCGAGTTTTCTGCCGATGTTCATGAGCAGTTCGCAGTCGCTTTTTTTCAATCCGCGCGGGATATTTTTTTCTACCGCTCTGCACCAGCTTTCCTGAAAGGAATTTTCCGCAGAAGATCTTATTTCCTTCAAAAAAGCGAGTTCCGAAAATCTTTCATCATTACAAAGCGTTTCAGCTATCTCATAGACCGTTGCCGAACGGTACCGCAGCATTATGTATATCTCTTCGAGCATATAATTTATCCGTTTAAGTGAAATAACTCTGTTTTTCAGTGCGGAAGAAAAATATATCCCGCCCAATGCAGACGCCGAAACGATCATCACTATGCAAATATATTTAATCATTTTTTCCAATCCTTTCCGAAATATATATTTTCGGCGGAGTTCCCGCATCGGAAAGTACCGCGATATTCCCGAACATATCAGGGTCAATGCCCTTTCGCCCGAGCTCGTCCAAAGAAGATGCGTGTATAGATGCAGCGACCCGTACGCCGCTTTGCAAAGCAGTTCTGACCGCTTCCATATCGTCTCCCGAACCTATTTCATCGCATATAACTATCTGCGGAGACATGACCCGTACAGCTGTCATGATCCCTGTCGGCTTGTCGTATCCGTCAAAAACATCGGTATTTACGCCCACATCGTTCTGCGGGATCCCGTTCCACACTGCCGCAAGTTCTCCCCGCTCGTCAATGAGCGCAGTCCTGTAATATTTTCCGAGCCTGCGGGAAATATCCCGCAGGATAGTTGTTTTCCCCGAACCCGGCGCACCCGCTATAAGCAAGCTGCAAAGACCTTTGCCGAAAATTTTCCCGAAAAGCTCGTCCGAGCAGCCGATAACTTCTTTTGCGGCGCGGAAATTAAGCGAGCCGATATTTTTCACCGTTCCGCCCGAAAAAGTTCCGCAGATACCCACGCGATGCCCGCCTTTTACGGTAACAAAGCCCTCCGCGATCTCTTTTTGGAAACTGTGTATGGAATACTGACAGACCGCTTCAAAAGTTCGTTTTATATCTTCCGACGAGACATTCGGAGCAGTTTCCGAAGCATATGTAAAATTCCCGTCGGCTGTGATATATCTTATCGAATCTTTCAATGTGACCGCCGCGGGGCGGTCTGTACGCAGTCTTATTTCCCGTATTTCCTCAAAAGACGCATCGGAAATTTTCCGCAGTGCTTTTCCTGTTTCTCCGCCGAAGTAGTGTACGAGTTCATTTTTTTTCACGTCCGCTCTCTCCTTTTGGTTTTATATATTCAATAATATGCGGCTTGACCGGAACATAGAACGCACAAAAAAGCCGTTCCCGGAATTTCTTCCGGAAACGGCTGAAACTATCGAAAAATTAAAATCAGGCGCGGACAAACTAAAAAACGAAAAACAAAACTTTGCCCGAAAAGCTGGTCCAGCGCAGCCGCGCTGGTGGGGTCAAGGGGCGAAGCCCATTGTCGTCGTCCGCAGACGACGAAATTCCCCTAATGCCTTTAGGAGCTCCGCAAGGGGTGAATTTACGCCAAAGGCGTAAAGAGGGGGCTGCCCTGCGATAGAGGGCGCCCCCTTGGCATTAACGGCTATTATAATTTATGCCTTGCCAAACAGCCCGGTGAGCTGTTTGGCAATAAAGAACAATTGGTTTTTCTAAAAAATAATCTGTTGTTTGACAACAAAATTATAACTATCAAAATATTATTTACGCATTGTCTACCCAGATAGTCTCCGTTTCGTGACGTTTCGGTCTGCCCATAAGATTTGTAAGAGCAGACTTCGCACTAAGTCCGTTGAAAAGAACTTCATAACACTGCTCCGTTATCGGCATATCAACACCGACTTTCTTTGCAAGTTCATACGCGGCTTTCGTACAAAGATAACCTTCCACCGTTCCTACCTGATCTATCGCTTCTTCGGGTGCCGTTCCCTGACCGATAAGTATTCCCGCACGACGGTTGCGGCTGTGCATACTTGTACAGGTAACGATCAGATCGCCTATCCCCGTAAGTCCCGCAAAAGTTTCGCTCTTTCCGCCCAATGCGACTCCAAGGCGGGCAATTTCCGTTATCCCTCTTGTCATGAGAGCCGCTTTTGTGTTGTCGCCGAGTCCCATTCCGTCACAGATCCCCGCGCAAAGAGCGATTATGTTCTTTAACGAACCGCCCAGTTCGCAGCCGACAATATCACTGTTGATATAAATGCGGAAAGTATTGTTGGACATAACGCTTTGTATATAGTCGGCATATTTCTGATCTTTTGACGCGGCAACTACCGTTGTGGGGATCCCAAGCGCAACTTCCTCCGCGTGAGAAGGTCCGCTCAGCACTACAATCGGACTTTGGGGGATCTCTTCTCCGATAACTTCGCTCATTCTTTTAAGAGAACTTTCCTCCAAGCCTTTGCCTGTGTTGACAATGACCGTTTCGGGGGAAATGTAAGGCGCGGCTTTTTTCGCAACTTCACGCACTTTCCGTGTGGGTATACCGAAAATAACTATCTCCGCGTCCTTCACCGCGGAAATATCGTTGGTAAGGATCACCTCGTCGCTTATCTTTACTCCGGGAAGTTTCTGCTTGTTCTCGCCGTCGCGTTTTATGTCGTCTATCTCCTGCTGAAACGCCGACCATACGGTAACATCATGCCCGAAATTATTGAGCATCACCGCAAGGCTCAATCCGAAGCCGCCCATTCCGAGGATAGTGAACTTTGCCATATTATCCTTCCTTTCCGCTTGTTTTTTCCGACTTGCTTTTAATGAATTTATTTTCCGTGCCGTTTCGCAAACGCTTTATATTCGTTCTGTGCATATAGATAAGGAGCGCGCTCGTTATCATTACAAGAATTGTATGAGTTATGCAAAGGTCAAGGCTTATCTTTTCCACAAAATAATGCAGCAGGAACGTCAATATCGGGTAAAATACCGCCGATGCTATGGATGCCACCGAAACATATTTCGATATGAGCAGAACTATAGCAAAAAACGGTATTATTATTACAAAAGTCTGCCAATCTATAACTATCAGTATCGAGCAGGAAACAAGTATGCCCTTTCCGCCTCTGAAGCCGTAATATATCGGAAAAATATGTCCCAGTATCGCTGCAATTCCCGCTATGTAGCCTACTGTTTTTTCATCAAAGCCGCCTTCTCCCACAAAAAGGCGGAAGATCAGTATGCTCACCAGTACCGAAACTATCCCCTTTGCAAGATCTCCCAGCAGCGTCAGCAGCGCGGGGAATTTTCCGTAGCAGCGCAGGGTATTTGTAAGCCCCGCATTTTTGCTGCCATGTTCGCGAATGTCCTCATGTTTCAAAAGGCGGACGACGATTATTGACGAATTGCAGCTTCCCAGAAGATAAGAAGCTATCACCGAAATTATTCCCGCAATAATAAGCTTTGCCATAGCCAAGACTCCTATTTATCATCATTTTTTCCCCGTTCACGGACAATGAACCGCACGGGCGTTCCTTCCAGACCGAATGTCTGCCGTATCTGATTTTCCAGATATCTCTGATAGGAAAAGTGGAACAGATCCGCCCTGTTTACGAACGTTACAAATGTAGGCGGTTTTGTGGAAGGCTGCGTCATGTAGTAAATTTTCAGTCTCCTGCCCTTGTCGGAGGGCGGCTGAACTCTTGTTGTGGCATATGCAAGGACATCGTTCAGCATCCCCGTTGAAACTCTCATGCTGTTCTGCCTGTTGACATCGTTTATCATATCGAAAAGCTTTTCCACGCGCTGTCCTGTTTTTGCCGAGATAAATATGAACGGCACATACGACATGAAGCTGAAATTCTCCTCAAGTTTTGTTTTGAACTCGTTCATTGTATTATCAGTTTTTTCAACTGCGTCCCATTTGTTTACGGCAACAATGCAGGCTTTTCCCTGTTCATGGGCGTAACCGGCGACTTTTGAATCCTGTTCGGTAAAGCCCACTGTTGCATCTATAAGGATAACGCACACGTCCGAACGGTCTACCGCCATATATGCCCGCAGAACGCTGTAATGCTCTATCTTTTCAAGAACTTTTGATTTTTTGCGTATGCCCGCGGTATCTATGAAAATATACTTTCCGTGGGAATTTTCCACATTTGTATCGGTAGCGTCGCGGGTAGTTCCCGCAATATCGGAAACGATAACTCTTTCTTCGCCTGCGATACGGTTTATAAGGGAAGATTTTCCCACATTAGGTTTGCCGATAACGGCAACTTTTATATATTCCTCGTCATTATTAACGGTATCCTCTTCGGGGAAATGCTTGAAAATTTCGTCCAGCATATCTCCCGAGCCGTGTCCGTGAGCAGCGGAAACTGCTATCGGGTCGCCCAGACCGAGGCTGTAGAATTCGTAGAATTCGGGCGGCGGATCGCCTATGGAGTCGCATTTATTTACGCAAAGAATGATCGGCTTCCCGCTTTTGCGGAGCATTGTGGCAACGTCCTCATCATCGGCGGTAACGCCTATCCTCACGTCCGTAAGAAAAACGATAACATCTGCTCTTTCAATGGCAAGTTCCGCCTGACGGCGCATTTGTTTCAGGATAACGTCCTCGCTGTTGGGTTCGATGCCGCCTGTATCCACGACCATGAATTTCCTGTTTCTCCACTCACATTCCGAATATATCCTGTCGCGGGTAACGCCCGGCGTATCTTCAACAATTGAGAGCCGTTTGCCCACAAGCTTGTTAAAAAGCGTGGATTTTCCCACATTAGGACGTCCGACAACTGCAACTATCGGCAAAGCCATGTTATCATCTCCTTTAATTTCCCGTTATCGCATCGAAAAGCTCATAGCCGTCATTGGAAACTTTGCGTATCTTAACGCCGAGAGCGTTTTCAACGTCATTTATCGAAAGATCGTCAAGGAAAATATCCTCGTCCGCCTTTATCATACTTGATGAGATAAGCAAAGTATCTCCCAGAGGTTTGTCTTTCAGCTGCTCAATGATATCGCGGGCTGTGATAAGTCCCGTAACGGTTATCGTTTCACCAAAAAAATCGTTCCTTATCTTATACACCCTACAATTAATATTATGCCACTTTTCGCGGACTTTTTCAACCATTTCCGCAATAAATTTATAAGCAAGTTCGCCCGTCACTATAGAAACATCGGAATTTCCCACATTTTCCGCATCTTCCGCAGCGTTTTCAAACTCATCTATCAGCGAGCGCATCATTCCCACGCCGTTTTCATATTGTGAATAGTCCTCATAAAATTCGGCGGGGGGAAGTTCTCTTTCCGCAGTGATATAGAACTCGTCCGCAGGAAAAACAAGTCTTGTGTCATATTTCTCAAGAAAATCTTTCTGGAATTTTTCTATCAGGTCAATAGTCTTTCCCGCGCCTTCCCTGTCAAAAAGCGTAAGCGGATAAAGTCCTTCGCGGAATTTTGTCAGACCTACGGGAACAACGGCAATACTTTGGATATTCGGCATAAGTTTTCCCAGATCGGCAAGAGTGCGTTCCAGTTCCGCGCCGTCATTTATCCCGGGGCAAAGAACTATCTGGCAGTTCATAGAGATCCCAGCTTCGGCGAACTGACGGAGATAGTCAAGTTTTTCCCCCGCAAAGCGGTTATTCATCATCATGCACCTAAGTTCGGGGTTTGTAGTATGAACGGAAATATTTATGGCAAGTTTCATTTTTATGATCCTGTCGATATCCTTTTGATCCAGATTTGTCAGAGTAACGTAATTTCCCTGTAAAAATGAAAGTCTTGCGTCGTCGTCCTTGAAGTAAAGAGTTTCCCGCATACCGGGCGGCATCTGGTCGATGAAGCAGAAAATGCACTTATTGCAGCAGCTTTGTTTCTTATCCATAAGGAAAGTTTCAAACTCCAGACCGAGGTCGTCGTACTCGTTTTTCCGTACGGTAAAAGTTTTCTTTTCGCCGTTTGATATCACGCCGATCTTAACGATCCTTTCTGACGAATAGAACATATAGTCAAGGACGTCCTCGATCTCATGACCGTTCACTGTAACAAGGACATCTCCCGGTTTTATTCCTTTTCCGGAAACCGGCGAACCGTTTATAACAGATCTGATCTCTACCGACACACCGATCTCCTCCTTTTTATTACGGGGAACCCCCGCGGGCATTCGGGCGGGATTTTGTTTTTCTGATGTTTTGATCCTGCGCCTAAAGTTTAGCTTATCATTTATTACAGGACTTTTAAGTGTTCTATTCTTATCTTTTGTTTATCTTATAACCTTTTTTGCCATTTCTTGCGAGGGGCAGACAACCATAACAGTTTTGAGAGTGGAAAGTTGAGAGTGGAGTTGTCGGTGAGGTTCTTTTGTGTTCTGTTCTTATCTTTTATTTTGAATATAACCTTTTTTGCCAATTTATGCGAGGGGCAGACAACCATAAGGGAAGGCGTGGGGTGGGGGCGGCGGGGGGGTCTTTTGTGTTCTGTT